>NZ_BAAACW010000164.1:0-54494 GCF_039521845.1 Alkalibacterium iburiense | reverse complement strand
GTTGGTTTGAACTTTTTCAACCTCAATGCATTCAGCAAAACAGACACTGAACTGAAGCTCATAGCAACAGCTGCGAACACAGGACTCAATAAAGGTCCTCCTAGTAAATATAACAGCCCCATCGCTATCGGAATCCCTACAATATTATAGGCAAAAGCCCAGAATAGATTTTGCTTAATGTTTTTCAGTGTGTCTTCACTTAACTCTATGGCCGTCAGCACTTCTTTCACATCATCACGCATCAAAACAACATCTGCGGATTCTACGGCGACATCCGTGCCCGAGCCAATGGCTATTCCAATGTCTGCTTGAGCCAAGGCAGGCGCATCATTAATGCCGTCTCCAACCATGGCCACTTTCATGCCTTCACTCTGAAGCTTTTTCACTTCATTGGCTTTATCTTCAGGTAAAACATCACTTAAAACGCGGTCAATGCCAGCCAGTTTAGCTACAGCATGAGCTGTTCGTGTGTTGTCTCCTGTAATCATGGCTACTTCAATTCCCCGCTCTTGTAAGGCTCGAATGGTTTCCACACTGTTTTCTTTGAGTGTGTCTGCCACTGCAATTAAACCTTGGCCCACTCCATCAATGGATAAATACATCGGGGTCTTTCCTTCATCCGCTAAACGATTGGCTTCTTCTTCTAAGTGGGTAATCTCAATCGCTTGTTCGGTCATCAGTTTCTTATTCCCAAAGAAGATGACGTTCTGATCCACTTCCGCTTTCAATCCTTGGCCAGGAATGGCTTCAAAGTGAGCGGCTTCTCCTAAAGTGAGTGAACGGTCTTCTGCCTCTTTAACGATTGCTTCTCCTAAAGGATGCTCGCTTCCTTTTTCGGCAGTTGCCGCCAGATATAAGATAGATGTTTCGTCAAATTGGGCTGTTTCGCTTAGTACAATATCTGTGACTACTGGTTTCCCTTCCGTTAAGGTACCTGTCTTATCAAAGACAACAGTATCTACATTATGAATGGTTTCTAAAGCTTCTCCACTTTTAATTAAAACACCGTGTTCAGCCCCTTTGCCTGTTCCTACCATGATAGCGGTTGGTGTGGCTAGTCCTAACGCACACGGACAGGCGATAACTAAAACAGAAATAAGAATAGTCAATGAGAAGATGAACCCTTCTCCGATAATCAACCAGACTAGTCCTGAAATAACAGCTAAAGCAATGACAATGGGAACGAAATAACCTGTAATGATATCTGCCAGTTTAGCAATAGGTGCTTTCGATCCTTGTGCTTCTTCTACTAACTGAATAATTTGCGAAAGAGTCGTATCTTTTCCTACTTTTGTAGCACGGTAATCAATTGAACCGTTTTTGTTCATGCTTGCTCCTATGACGGCATCGCCCTTCATCTTTTCAACCGGCATACTCTCTCCAGTCAGCATCGATTCGTCTACGGCCGTCCGTCCACTTATAATTGTACCATCAACAGGCATTTTTTCTCCAGGCCGGACTCTTATAATATCTCCTGGCGCGACTTCTTCGATAGCCACTTCTTCTTCCACCCCATCATGCACCACTCGAGCCGTTTTCGGGGCTAAATCCATCAATTTCTGTATGGCTTCTGACATTCTTCCTTTTGAACGTTCTTCTAAATATTTTCCGAGTGTATGAAAAGCCAAAATGACTCCAGCTGTTTCGTAGTATAACATCATAGCTAAGTCTGCCCCCTGGAATACAATCCCAAATGTGGCGACTAAACTATAAAGGAAAGCCGCAGAAACACCTAATGATATGAGTGAGTTCATGTTAGGGTGTCCTTTAAACAAAGTTTTGAAGCCTTGTTCAAAATAGGATTTGCCTGACCACACAATCGGAATCGTTAAAGCTAACTGTAATAAAGAGAATAAGGCCGGGCTTTCCATATGGTCAAATAAAGCAGGCATGGGTAAGCTTATCATCGGACCCATGGATACATACATTAAAGGAAGTGTAAAGATAGCAGATAAAATCGTTCGCTTTCTTAAAACCTCTTCTTTTGACTCTTTTTCTGTTTCTTCTACTGTAGACGTCTCCCTTTGTTCTTCCTGCTCAAGGTGGGCCTGATACCCTGCTTTAGAAACAGCATCGGCAATATCTCGGACAGATAAGGTCAAAGGATTATAAGTGACCGTCAGTTTTTCTGTTGCTAAGTTAACTGAGGCCTTCTCCATCCCGTCCATTTTCCCAGCCGTCTTTTCCACTGTCGCTGAACAGGAAGCACAGGTCATTCCTTCCACATCAAATGAACGCGTCACTAATTGAGGCATAACAACCGTATACCCGCTGGCATCAATTTCTTGGGCTAGACTATCCGCATCAAATTGTGTTTCATCAATCTTCAGATTTAATTTGTCTGCGGCCAAATTGACGGAGGCTTCAACGACTCCAGATACTTTTTTGGCTGTTCTCTCCACATTGGATGCACAGGCCGCACAGGTCATGCCTTCGATTGCATATGATTTTGTATTCACTTATTTTCCTCCTTCATGTCTGCAGTCACATTGGCCCGGTGTACAATTACAAGCAACCACTTCCGGGGCCGTTTTTTTCTTTTCTTCTATTAATTGTTCTAATGATGCTAGATCATCTTGACTTAACACACTGTTTTCTAACATCACTTCAATGGTTTGACCTACTTTAGTCGAGCACACTTGCTCAAGTAAGGCATCCGTCGTTTCTTTTATGCTCTGTTTTTCTGTAACAGCTGGTGAGTACTCATACTTCCGCCCTTTTGTTTGAGTTGTCAGCATGCCTTTTTTAACTAAGCGTCCAATTAAGGTCTTTGTTGTAGGAAGTTTCCAATTTGTTTTCTCCTGTAATATATTATATATTTCTGTACTGGTTATAGGGTGAGTCGTCCAAACGACTCGCATAATTTCCCATTCTGCTGGTGAAATCTGGTTTTCCTTCATGTGCTAACCTCCTTTGTTTACGAATGTAATCGTATCGGTTATTTATAGTTTACACTCGTAAACGATTGAAGTCAAGGGCCCAGTTAAAGAAAAATAATAAAAGTTTCTATTGTATCCACTCGATTAAACTATTTCTATGAGTGGACACTATAATAAAAAAACTGAGCTAGAGACACTCAGTCTTCTTAGCTCAGTTCGTTTCTTTTACTAATACTTCAGCAGCGACTTTCATAGGGTCAATGAATGGAACAGATATATCTTCAGACTTTAAGGCCAGTTCAATTTCTGTACAGCCCCCTATAATCAGTTCACATTGCTTTTCTTTGATTAGATAATTTGCTGCTTCTTTTAACAGTTGTTTGGTGCCGCTGACTTCTCCGCCCCGCTTGATTCCTTCTTCTCCATATATAGCTTCCATGACTTTGTTTTCTTGGATACTTTTATTTGGATGAAGGATCTCTACTCCTTTTAGTGCTTTTTGGAAAAGCTGCATTTCCTGTGTAGCTGTTGTAGATAAAACGCCTATCTTCTTCTCGTGGGGATAGGTGTCTTTAATATAATCATTAAGGCCTTTAAGAACATGATAGATAGGAATAGAGACAGCTTGACTCAAGTCTTCATAAAAATAATGGGCTGTGATACAGGGCATGACTATAACGGTAGCTCCTGCTTTTTCCAAACGGTTAGCTGTCTTGATCATTTCCTCTAAGGGGGAAGGACCTCCGTAAAGTATCGCTTGGGTGCGGTCTGGTATCTTTGGGTTACTATCAATAAGCACGCGATGGTGATCTTGATCTTTGGAGACAGGAGTAGCTTTGATTAGTTTCATGTAAAGACTAGCCGTTGCTTCTGGCCCCATTCCTCCAAGAATACCGATAACTTTTTCATCTTCCATATGAATCCCTCCGCTTAATTTATAATCTGTCTATGCTGTACAGCATAGCTGGTAAATAGTTTCTGCGTATATAGATAGAGCTTTGTAAAAATTATCTACAGTCATACATTCATTTTCTTGATGGGCAGTGCTTCTCACTTCTGGAAAACGTGCCCCGAATGCGACAAAATGAGGCATGGCTCGAGCAAAAGATACACCACCAGATGTGTTCGGTACGGTTGTATCCCCTGTTTTCTCTCTATAGATAGACCATAGAGTTTGAACAAGGTCACTTTCTACAGGTATATGATGGGATGGAAGATAGTCTATGATTTGATAATCCATACCATACAGCGCACCCACCGTTTTCAATTTTTCTTCTATCTCTTCTTTATCATAGGAAACAGGGATGCGTATATCTAATACAAGTTCAGATGAGGTATCGGTGATTTCTAATTTCCCGACATTTAATGTCAACTCGCCTGATCTGTCTTTTATTACTTTTCCGAATAACGACTCTCCGTTTGTCTCGAGTCCTATTTTTTCAGCTATTAACGATATGACTGGGTGAGGTTGAACACTCACGAGTCCTTTAGCTAAAATAGCAATCGCATTTTTTCCTTCATGAGCCACACTGGAATGAGCTGTTTTTCCATGGACTATAATTTTTTCTCCCTCAACCTTATAAGGGATGCGCATATTCTGAAAGACAGCAGTCAGTTCCTTGATGTTTCCAGACGTATATTCTGCATAATCAGGAACAACATTGGGTGACTGGCCACATTTTACACGCATTTTAGCTGCACCAGGGCCAGTCATTCTTACCTGTAGCAAGCCTTTTTCTGCATAAGTCAAAGGAAAGCTGCCATCCGGAACAAAACCAAAATTAGGGAGGGTTTCGTGTTTTTTATACATACGCATACAACGCCATAACGTTTCTTCATCTGTTCCGAATATGAATCGGATTTTTCTATTAAATGTTTCACCTGCATCCATGACTGACTTTAGGGCGTATAAGGCAGCTATAGTGGGACCTTTATCATCCTGCACGCCTCGACCGTATAAAACCCCTTTGCGTTCGGTTAATTCAAATGGGTCGGACTGCCATTTGTCACGGTCACCTTCTGGTACAACGTCTAAATGACACAAAACCCCTACGGTTTCACTTCCTTGGCCATACTCGGCAAAACCATAGTATCCTTCTGGATCATAAAAGGTATCCATTCCTAATTTATCACATATCTGTAGGGTCTCTTTTAAGGCTTTGTCAATTTCTTTTCCAAAGGGAGGAAAAGCCAATTCGTTATTTTGAGTTGTATTAATTGATGGAATAGCTATTAATCTTTTTAGAGAGTGGATACTCTCTTCTTTAATGGTCTCTGTTATAAAATCTTTCATCATAGCCACCTATTCTTTTTCTCTGTCTTTCTTTTCCGTTTAGTTTCTTCTTTAGATACGTTACTAGACTCAAAAAAAATGTCAAGAGAATTAATTGTAAAATGAGTGTAAATTCCCTTGTGTTTTCTAAATAGAGGTCTATAATAGTCTGGTATCATACTCATTTATTCGTTCTATACGATTATTTTAAATACTTAACGATGCATACATCTATACTCTATTGAATGTAGAGCTGATTCCAGGAGGATACTTATGAAAAAAGATATGACACACGGAAGCCCAACTAAATTGATTCTTGCTTTTACTATTCCTTTATTAATTGGAAATATATTCCAGCAATTTTATAATATGGCAGACGCTTTTATTGTCAGTCAGACGATTGGAGTGACGGCTTTTTCAGCTATCGGTTCCACCCTTAGTCTTCAAATGCTCATTCTTGGACTAGCCATTGGGGTAACAGCTGGTTTAGCAGTGGTTACGGCCCAGCGGTTTGGTAGAAATGATGAAAAAGCGCTTAGAAAGAGTTTAGCTACAGGATTAATTATCAGCGTCATTATTGCTGTTGCTTTAACCTTTCTAACGACTACCTTTACTCATGAAATTTTAACACTGATGCAGACGCCTGAAGAAACCTATCAGTACGCCTATGACTATATCAATATTTTATTCAAAGGACTCGGGGCCGTTGTTCTTTTTAATTACTTAGCCAACATTCTACGTGCTTTAGGGGACAGTAAAACGCCTCTATACTTTTTGATCGTGACGTCTATTCTAAATATTGTTTTAGATTATGTCTTTATTCTCCTTTTTGATATGGGAATAGCTGGTGCTGGATTAGCAACGATTACGTCGCAAATCACTTCCAGTGTCTTATGTCTTCTCTATATATGGAAGAAAGTTCCTTTTATACGCATCTATAAAGAAGACTGGGCGTTAAATACAGAGGAATTTAAAGAACATCTGCGTATCGGTCTTCCTTACGGGTTTCAATCTTCTATTATAGCCATTGGATCCATCGCCATTACCATTACGCTCAATCGTCTAGGCGCAGACGCTATTGCTGCTTATACAGCCTCCCAAAAGATTGAATCCTTTGCGATGATGCCCTTACACTCTTTCGGTGTGGCGATGTCTACTTATGCCGCGCAAAACTATGGAGCGCGTAAATTTAACCGTATATGGTTTGGAGTCAATCAGGCTCTCAAGATGAGTGTCACATACAGTATTATTATTGGCCTTGTCTTTATCTTATGGGGAAGACAGTTTACCACTCTGTTTGTCGGTACCAATGCGTCACCTGATGTGATGCAGATGATTCAACAGTACTTTTTAACGAACTCTTCTTTATATGCTGTCTTATCTGTATTGTTTATTATTCGTTTTACCCTCCAAGGTCTTGGAAACAGTTTAGCGCCAACCGTAGCTGGAATTGGAGAATTACTTGCACGTATATTAGGAGCTGTATTCCTTTCAGCCCATTTCGGATTTTTAGGAGCGGTTGTCTCTAACCCACTGGCTTGGATAGCGGCAGTTATTCCACTTGTCTGGACCTATCGTGCAACGAAACGTGACCTATCTGGTCGATTAGAAGTGACGAATGAAGAGGAAGTCGTTCCTCGACTAAAAGCTTCAACACTTAGAGGAAAATAAGACAGAAAGAGCGCATTTCGCGCTCTTTTTTATTTGTTTCACTATGTAAACGACACCATTTCTAAAGTTCACAACACTGTCATATTTTTATAGATTTAAGGGTTGCATTATTTCAGAATGAGCCTATACTAGTTCAAAGGCTCAACAATGAAAACCAATGAAAACAACAATTTAAAAGCTATTTTTGAAAATCAACAGGAGGAAATTGACATGAATAAAGATATGACCAAAGGCAGCCCTTTAAAATTAATCGTATTATTTACCCTTCCTTTAGTATTAGGAAACTTATTACAGCAATTATATCAAATGGCAGACACGTACATTATCAGTCAGACTATCGGAGTCGAAGCTTTTGCAGCAGTTGGGTCCACAAACAGCATTAATGTTCTCGTATTAGGTTTAGCTATTGGATTAACATCTGGCTTGTCTGTGATCACTGCGCAGCGCTTTGGTAAAAAAGATGAAAAAGGCATTCGTGAAAATTTAGCTGCCAGTGTCATTATCGCTGGAATCGCTAGTATTGTCTTATCCGTTTTAGCCGTCACTTTTACTCGCCCTATTTTAGAATTTATGAACACACCCGTGGAGTTATTCGATTATGCGTTTCGTTATTTAAGAATCTCCTTCTTAGGTATGTCAGCCGTAGTTCTATTTAACTTAATCTCGAACTTACTAAGAGCCATTGGTAACACCCGCGCACCGCTTGTTTTCTTAGCTATTGCATCTGTTTTAAACGTCGTACTGGATTTAGTGTTTATCCTTGTCTTTAATATGGGAGTAGCGGGGGCTTCTTTAGCCACAGTTATCGCTCAGTTCGTCTCAGCTATTATCGGGTTAATCTATATTAAACGAAATGTTCCCATGTTCCGCATCTATAAGGAAGACTGGAGTGCTGGATGGAAGCAAATTAAAGAACATGCTAGCATTGCTTTCCCGATGGGCTTCCAAACCTCCATTATCGCTATCGGTATGATTGCTGTTTCAATGACTTTAAATACATTAGGTCCTGAAGCAGTAGCAGCTACAACGGCAGCTCAAAAAATCGATTCTCTAGCCACTAAGCCATTAATGGCTGTGGGGGTCACTATGGCCACGTATACAGCTCAAAACTACGGTGCAGGTAAATTGGATCGCGTTTGGGAAGGCGTCAGCAAAATATTGAAAGTCTCTCTCCTTTACAGTACGGTTGTAGGTCTTATCCTTGTTGTATTTGGTCGTCAACTTGCCATGTTATTTGTCGGTGCAGAAAATCCTGAAATCTTAGAAATGTCCCGTCTATACTTTATGACAAACTCATCTTTATATGTATTCTTGGCTACACTTATCGTACACCGCTATACTTTACAAGGTTTGGGCAAAAGTACAGCCCCTACCCTTGCTGGTCTGTTTGAATTAGTCGCTCGAGTCGGTGCCGTTCTATTACTGTCCCATTCAATGGGGTTCGTCGGTGTCGGTTTGGCTAATCCACTTGCTTGGGTTGCCGCACTGATTCCTCTCCTCGGCTCTTACTACAGCTTGAAACGTCAGTTAACGACTGGTCAGAAACATGGAAAAATTTACACTAAATTAGCTAATACTTTTAGATAAATAATACATGCTCTCTTTAGACTGTTACCTAACAGCTTAAAGAGAGCTTTTTTATAAAGGTGCCATCAGGGGTTACACTGACGATGTCCTCTAATTTAATAGGATAGTGAATGAACAAAGTGTCGAACTTATATTGTTTCTAACTTTATTCGACCAGAGAAAGGTCTTTACTTAGGACGAGGTCTTATAAACTGCTTTTATACGACCAGACTGTCAATTTATTAATTGACGAAGTAGAATAAAGAAAGTGCATAAAGGCTTGGATTCATTAATCAAGGTGCACACTTCATTTTTATTTTCTTTAATGTGATAGAGTTGAATTCTAATACCAAGTTTTTCTAAATACTCTTCTTTTTATAGGTATAAATGGTTGAAATTTACCCGCACGTTCATACGCTTGAATGACTCACTTAACAAAAGATTGAAATAAAGAGTTGACTTCCAAAGTGTACCATGTATATAATACACCTGACAGATGTATTATGTGATTCATACAGTTTTTTGCTCATAGTGTACTAATAACTTAATACAGATTGTACCTTAAACAGAAAGGACTGACTCTTTTGAATGTTACCTTCAATAAAAGAGACCCTATTTATTTGCAAGTGATGCATTACTTCAAGCGTCTCATTGTATCGGGTGAGTTAAAACCTGGTGAAGAAATGCCGTCCCGCAGACAACTCGCAAATCAGTTGAAAATAAATCCGAATACCGTTCAACGGGCATTCAGTGAAATGGAGGAACAACAATTGCTTTATACAGAACCGAATAAGCCCAGCAAAATAACCGAAGACCCGAATGTCCTACGACAACTCAAGAAAGAATGGTTGAACCAAGCGATTAGTCAATTTGTTTCCGCTATTGATCCCGTTGATATATCGTTAGATGATTTGCTTGCTTTAATAGAAGAGGAAATTTCCACAAGAAAGAAGGATAAGTAAATGATTGAAGTCAAAGATATATACAAAAGTTTCGGTAGAAAAAAAGTATTGAATGGCGTTTCCTTCACAGCTGAAAAGGGAGAAATTACTTGCTTAGTCGGGGTCAACGGTGTCGGTAAGACGACCATACTCAATGCTATTATGAAATTAACCCCTATAAAAAAGGGTAACATCTTAATAGATGGTGAACAGCTGACTCATAAGTCCTACAACAAAATCACTTTTATACCAGACGCAGCCATCATGCTGCCCCATATGACTGTGCAGGAAGCCATGGATTTTATGAGTGACTATTATGATGTATGGAATGCTAAGCGCGCAAAAGACATTGTTCGTTTCTTTCGCTTGAATCCGCAAGATAAAATTTCGGAATTATCCAAAGGGAACCAGGCAAAAGTGAATTTACTCATGGGGCTGGCTCTTGATGTCGAATATATTTTAATGGATGAGCCCTTCTCTGGTATTGATATCTTTACTCGCGAACAAATAACTGATGTCTTCAGCAGCGATTTAGTTGAAAACCGTGGCGTACTCATTACTACTCATGAAATTCATGACATTGAGCACTTAATAGACAAAGTCGTCCTGCTCGATAATGGAGTGGTCTATAAGGAATTCAATGCTGAACACATGCGAGAAACAGAAGGCAAGTCCGTAGTCGATGTTATGAGGGAGGTATATAACGGATGAATAAATCATTAAAATCATTTGTACATTTAACATCTTTTGAATTAAATCGCTTATTTAAATTTCTTTTGACTTTGATAGGAGTAACAGTTATTTCGAATTTGGTTGGTTTTATACTCTTACCTATGCAGTATACAAACCGCATTAATCAGTTTGTTGTGCAGGAAAACAGCTCTACTCAGCAAGCTCTTGAGCAGTTTGATTATTTTTCCTTTGACAGAGTGACTCACTCCTTTTGGGTTATTGGTCCTGTCGCACTAGGGATTATTGCATTTCTTTTTTATTCCTTTTTTATCTGGTATAGAGAATGGTTCGGAAAAAATACTTTTGCCTACCGACTGCTCATGCTTCCTATTTCAAGAATACACATTTACTTTTCAAAACTCCTTATTATATTTGTCGGTATTTTCAGTCTTGTATCTATTCAACTGATTTCTTTATACATTGGGTATCAGATAGGTCAAGCTATCGTTCCGACTGAATTTTTACAAGCAACTACTTTCATACAAATGCTTTATTCACAAGTCACTTTCCACTATGTTTTACCTATCGAATCAGGGATGTTCTTCTATGCTATCGGAATAGGAGTGGTCTTCTTACTTGTCTTATTTACAATGATTTTAATGGAGAGAAGCTTTTCAATAAAAGGAGTTGTCATGGGAATGGCTTATGGTTTAATTGCCTTGATTATCACTCTTGCCCCATTTGCTTTAGGGAATATTCTGAATAATCGATATATTCTTTATGATTCAGAGTTAGCCATTTTGGTGAGTATTCTTTTGCTCATGATTGGTGTCGTCTCTATTGTAGTCAGCCGTTACTTATTAAACCATAAGGTAACCATATAGAAAGGAATGGCAATATGAATAAACAATCTAAATTATTTGGGTTCTTAACTTTCATTTTATTAAGTTTTTTAGGATTCGGATTTTATCAAACCTATGCAGGCGACGGTCGAACCGATGTTGCTATTATCACTGACGAAGGAGATATCAGTCATTTTGATCATGTCGAATTTATTGGGAATGTGTACTCTACTAGTACATACAGGAACCTTAATACATTTATTCACTCCAGTGGTCATATGCGTTCACTAAGTGATCTTTCCTTTCTGAAACAAATGGACTTTGAGTATAACGCTACAGCAAATCGTGTAGTGGAAAATCATCGGTCCTTTATGAGAGGAAAAAGCCGTAATTCTGCTCTACTTACTGAAACCGATGAGCATCTTATTTATACTGGAATGGCACACGACGTTGATTGGACTCAATATGATGCAAATAACTTAACCGTTGCTGTATTAGATAAGGAATCAGAAGAAGAAAAAGAATTTGAAGTTGACTTAAACAACCAGACCGGAGAAACACATTCTGTCAACGTCGTCACATCTTACGTTAATTATCCTGAGCTAACCATTATTACCAGTGAGCATATATCTGGCGATTATATGGATAATTATTTTGTCTATACATTTAATATTGAGGAACCTGTAGAGACTTTAGAACCCATTTTAAATTTGACAGCTGAATTAGATGCTTCTGAATCTATTCTAAATATATCCTCGTCAGCCTCCGATACTGGTCGCTATATCCCTATCTATATGAGAGACCAACCAGATCTAGAGTATTATGACGGTGGATATACGGAAACAGAAATCCCTTCTGGAGAGCATTATGTTTATGACATCCAGACAAATGAAGTGATTGATATTCCTGCTTTCGAAGACAGCCAGACAATTGTCTTAGCAGAAGAAGACACCGTTTATGTAGGTAAAAATCTAGGTGATACTATAGAGATACATGAAATGCATATTGAAACTCAGGAACTTGATAGAATTGGCTCATTGGAAATGGCTACGCCAAGAATCGGAAGAGGCGATTTATATCATCATGATCCAAATTCTACCAATCTCCACATAATTGACGGCAAACTATATGCTTATGAAAATGATTATTCAAATGAAGTAAGTCGTCCTTTGTTTCAAGTAATAGATTTAGAAACCCAAGAGACCTTATTTACTGGGTTTATAGATGTCAAAGATTCACAAGACGTTCGTAATTATGAATTATTGCTTAATAATTATAGTATTATGAATTATCAGAACGAATAATAGTGGAAACAGTTTTAAAAGAGAGTATCAATGCTCTCCTTTAGAACTGTTTTTCTTCCTAACGAATCCCATCCGTTTATAAGTTTATGCGTACATGTTCCAGCAGGCAACTTATAGATACTATTGAAACATGCGTAGTCACTGCTTAAATTTTTGATAAATAAATGAGAAACGATTGATATGGAGTTAAGTGCAATGAGTTGCTATACTGTATGAAGAACAATAGAAAGTATGGGGTAAGACGATGAATAATCTACGTGAACAAATAAAAAAGAGTAAGCGAATAGTGGTTAAAGTTGGGACCAGTACACTTATGTACTCCAATGGAGCGATTAATTTACAGCAGATGGAGAAACTCTCCTTTGTGCTCAGTGACTTGAGAAATAGTGGCAAGGAAGTGATTCTAGTCTCTTCTGGAGCTATCGGCGTGGGATTGGCTCGACTGAATCTGACCAAACGGCCTGTTACGATTCCTGAGCAGCAAGCCATCGCAGCGGTAGGGCAGACTGAGCTCATGAGTTTATACAGTCAGTTCTTCTATCACTACGGCCACCAAATAGGGCAAGTATTGCTGACCAAAGATGTCGTAGATTTCCCTGTTAGCAGACAAAACACAATCAATACGTTTGAACAGTTATTAGCAAAAAAAATCATTCCAATCGTTAATGAAAATGATACGGTATCCGTTGAGGAACTTGACCATCTGACCCGTTTTGGTGATAATGATACCTTGTCGGCTATCGTTCTTGAATTGACGCAGGCAGACTTGCTTATCATGCTTTCAGATATCGACGGTTTTTATGATAAAAACCCATCGACACACCCAGATGCCAAACGCTTCGATACCATACATGCCATCTCAGAAGAGACTTTATCTCTAGCTGGCGATTCTAGTACACGATTTGGAACAGGTGGCATGATTACGAAATTGCATGCAGCTCAAATTGTACTTGAAGCGAACAAAAGTATGGTCCTAGCTGATGGATCAGATGTGACGGTTCTTTTCCGCATACTCGAAGGAAAAGAAGAAGGCACATTATTTACGAAGGACGTTTAAAGAAAGGAGTAGGCTATTGAAAAATTTAATTGAATTAGGACAAGCAGCCAAACAAGTCGAACGCTTATTAGCCCAGGCATCGACACAAGATAAAAACAACGTGTTGTTAGAAATGGCAGAAAGTCTATTACAGGATAAACAGACCATTCTTGACGCCAATACAAAAGATACTGACACAGCTAAAGAGGCAGGTATAACAGAAACTTTACTTGATAGACTCACATTATCAGAAGAACGCATAGAATCTATGGCGAATGGTTTAAAGGATATGGTGCAGTTACCTGACCCTATTGGCTTAGTAGACAGTATGTGGACCAATGAAGCCGGTCTGAAGATTGGAAAGCAGACGGTGCCTTTAGGTGTGGTCGGCATTATTTATGAAGCGAGACCGAATGTCACGTCAGACGCGGCCGGTCTTTGCTTTAAGTCCGGAAATGCGGTTATTCTAAGAGGTGGAAAAGAAGCTTTCCATTCCAATTTAGCCATCGTCAATAGTCTGCGCCGGGCATTGAAAAAGTGTGATATGCCAGAAGCAGCTATTCAGTTAGTGGAAGATACGTCGAGGGAATCATCGCATGAAATGATGCGCCTGAACAGATATATAGATGTGCTGATACCTAGAGGAGGAGCTGGCTTAATTCAAGCTGTTGTCGAAAACGCAACGGTTCCGATTATTGAGACAGGCACCGGAAATTGTCACGTCTATATTGACAAAACAGCCGACAGAGAGATGGCAAAAGACATTATCGTCAATGCCAAAACAAGTCGCCCTTCCGTCTGTAATGCAGTTGAGACCTTATTAGTGCATGAAAGTATGGCGGAGAGTATCTTGCCGCTTATCGAAAAAGAACTCACTGCTTGGGATGTGGAATTGCGAGCCGATGAAAAAGCATCCCAGTTTTTAGAGAAGGCTGTACCTGCGACTGAGCTGGATTGGGAAACAGAATATTTGGATTATATTCTAGCTGTTAAAGTAGTCTCTTCTCTTGATGAAGCCATCAGCCACATCAATCAGTACAGTACAGGCCATTCTGAGTCTATCGTGACGAATGACTACCAATCAAGCCAGCGATTTCATAAGGAAGTCGATTCGGCTGCTGTCTATGTTAATGCGTCGACTCGCTATACTGACGGTTTTGAATTCGGTTTTGGGGCAGAGATTGGTATCAGCACTCAAAAACTTCATGCGCGAGGACCTATGGGGTTAGAAGAATTAACATCATCCAAGTACATCATTTTCGGGAACGGACAAATTCGCTAATAAAACTAAATAACTAAAAAAGCTGATTCCAATTATAAGACTGGAATCAGCTTTTAATTTTGCTTACATTTCCGTTTGGACTGTAGCTGTATCTTCGTTAAAGACTGTCTCATCAAAAGATTTAATTCTTCTTGAAGATAAAACACCGGCTAAAATACTGTCATTAACGTTTAACATGGTGCGTCCCATATCAATAATCGGTTCAACAGATATAACTAAGCCAACGATTGTCACCGGAAGTCCTAATGTACCCAGTACGATTAAAGCCGCAAATGTTGCGCCTCCACCGACACCAGCTACACCAAAAGAACTGATGACAACAATTAAAACAATCGTTAAAATGACCATAGGATCAAAGATGTCCATACCCATTGTTGGAGCAACTATAGCTGCCAACATAGCTGGGTAAATTCCCGCACAGCCGTTTTGTCCGATAGACAAGCCGAATGTGCCTGAGAAGTTCGCAGAGGCATCATCGACTCCCAGTGCTTTTCTTTGAGTTTCTATATTCATTGGTAAGGCTCCCGCACTTGAACGACTAGAAAAGGCAAAACTGAGTACTGGCCAAGTTTTTTTCAGATACTGGATCGGACTCAATTTGGCTGCTGCTATAATCGCTAAATGAATGAGAAACATAGTGATAAGTGCCGCATAAGAGGCAATCATAAATACTCCCAAGTTAATTAGTGCTTGGATACTGCTTGTGGCAAGGGTCCGTGTCATTAATGCAAAGATACCAAAAGGCGCTAAGCGAAGAACCAATGTCACAATACGCATAACAATCGCATAAATACTGCTGATAATTTTTTCGAAGAATTCTCCATTTTCCGGATCTTTACGTCTGACTCCTAAATAAGACACACCCACAAAGACTGAGAAGATAACCACGGCAATAACACTTGTATCGCGTGTGTTAGCTAAGTCTGCAAAGAAATTAGCCGGAATAAAGTTAATGATTTGCTGCGGCAATGTGATATCCGCTACCTGCTGCTGAGTTTGTTGAATTTGTTCAATACGAGCTGTTTCAGCTGCTCCTTGAACAAATTGAGCGCCATCCAAGTTGAATACCATGACACTGACGATTCCTACAAGGGCTGCTATGGCAGTGGTTCCCAGTAATGTCGTCAATACTGTCGAACTGATTTTACCTAGATTGGTCGTGCCTTCAATTTTAGTAAAGGCCCGCACGATTGAAACAAACACCAGTGGCATAATAAGCATTTGTAAAAAGCGAATGTAACCTGTTCCCACAATCGATATCCAATCAATGGATGTCTGGGTGACAGCTCCATCTGCTCCAAATAAAAGTTGTATCACTGCTCCGAATACAACCCCAGCGCCTAGTCCAGCAAAAACACGTTTAGAGAAGGCCACGTATTTTTTCTGCATGGTCCATAATCCAAAGATTACGGCAACAAAGACGGTTAATACTAATAGAATACTTAACGTTTCCATTAATCTTCCTCCTAATATAATGTATGGAAGTGTCAAAAGATTAAAGGTCTTAGATGAGTTTTTCCAGAACCCATCCTAAAATAAATTTTTAGTGACCTATCTATTATATAAAGTATGACAATAAATGCAACTCTTATTTTTAGTAAGTTCTATTTTTTCTTCATAGACGTATATTCCGATAAAAAAAGTCATCTTCCTAAATATGAAAAAAGGAAAATGACTTAATCTATGTGATTATTTACGATTTAATAATAGTTGATTCCCATCGCTTGTTTCACTTCAGACAAGGTTTGAGCAGCAACAGCTTCCGCTTTTTCACTGCCTTCTTTCAGCATCGCCAAAACGGCTCCTTTGTCTTGAGCATAGTACTCTCTTCGTTCACGAATCGGTTGCAGTTTGGCTTGAAGGACGTCGTTTAAGTAGCGTTTTAATTTAACGTCACCTAACCCGCCGCGCTGGTAATGGTCTTTCAATTCCTGAACTTTAGCTTTATCATCATCAAACACATCTAAATAAGTAAAGACAACATTGCCCTCTACCTGTCCCGGATCTTCCACACGAATGTGGTTTGGATCGGTATACATGCTCATGACTTTCTTTTGAATGTCATCCGCACTGTCTGACAAATAAATTCCATTGTTTAAAGATTTACTCATTTTTCCTTTCCCATCAATGCCCACTAAACGCCCTTGACCTTGAGGAGGCAGCATAATAGAGGGTTCGACTAAAACCTCTTCTCCATAGATTCGGTTAAAATCTCTTGCAACCTCACGCGTCTGTTCAACCATTGGTTTCTGGTCATCCCCAACCGGTACATGGGTAGCTTTAAAGGCAGTAATGTCTGCAGCCTGACTGACGGGATACACAAAGAATCCTGCTGGAACACTTTCATTGAAGCCTTTTTGCTGAATTTCTGCTTTTACTGTCGGGTTGCGCTGCAATCTGGATACCGTTACTAAGTTTAACAAATAAACGGTTAGTTCAGGCAGTTGTGGAATTTGAGACTGAATGAAGAGTGTCGTCTTCTCAGGATCCAGTCCAACCGCCAAATAATCCAAAGCGACTTCCATGACGCTTTCTTTTACTTTTTGCGGATTATCTGCATTATCTGTCAAAGCCTGCTGGTCAGCAATCATGACAAACATGTTTGTATTTTCATCTTCTTGCAATGCTACACGTGTTTTTAATGAGCCGACATAATGACCTAAATGTAATTTCCCAGAAGGTCTGTCGCCTGTTAGTATGACTCTTTCCATTTTTTTATCTCCTTCAAGATGATCTCATTGCTTTCATTGTATCTTACTTATTCCTGAAAAAAAAGGTTAACTGGCTACCGTATTTGTCTTTTTTGCTCGTTTCGGATGAGAGGTGAACCCTCTGTTCATCCACCAGAAGTTCAGTGCTACTAATAGAACCAGTAGAACCCCTATTGTAAACGGATAAAGCGATTGGATTAAAATCAGTCCACCGGCTATAACAAAAACGGGCACAAAGAAAATCAAGGTCGCCATACATCCCATATTGGCCTCTGATGCCCCATATTTTCTTGAAAATGGAAGGGTTACAGCAGTCCGCTGGGTTTCAAAATACATCAGGAGCATCATGAATAATAGACCATTGACATGGTGCCAAATATAAGTGGGGCCTGTTGAGAAAGCAACGGCTACACTAATAGCTACATAGACCGGTATAAGGATTTTAATCAGTATCACCTTAGTCACAGCTCTCAAAAAGGGCGGACGCACGCGAACGGGACTTAAGTGAAATACCCACCTTCCTTTATACTGGGTAGAAAACTGGATAGATACCGCGAGCATAGGAACAAGCATGACAGAAAAATAGGGAAGAATACCTAATAAAAAAGTGTTACTGTCCCTGTCGCCGCTCAATTCTTGAAATAAAATCACCGCAGGAAAAACAAGGGCACTTGCCAAGGAAGGATAGATCCGCGTTTTAAATTCTCTCTCTTCTTTGGTTATTTGCCACGAAAAATGAAAATACGCTTTTTCAATGGAATCAAAACACAAGAGTTTGGCAAACGCCTTTTCAATGAGCGATCGGGTCGACTCTTTAGCCTGAGAGCTATTCATTTTCTGCAGGTTTTGTTCTATTTTATTGTTTTGAGTGTAATACAATACTCCAATAACAATGGTTCCTATAACAAGAAGAAGGGTATATACACCATACACCACTGAAAATCCTTCTTGTAACAGGCCGAAAGGAGCTACGAACCACATGGGAAATAAAACGATATGGCCGAGCTGCAGATTCATTTCTACTAAGAGCGTTTCAGGATCAATGACTTCAAATAACTGACCCATAATGTAATAACCAAACACAATCCCTATAGAGAGAATAATCTGGCTGTAAGCAATAATATTTTTAAGCCGTTCTCCATCGAATTTTCTTAAAACAGTCGCATACATAACAATCGTTAGCCCCAGACTCCAAAGAGAGGCTAAGAACGTTAAGAGTAATAAAAGGATACCTGCCAGAAATCCATTAAAGTAAAAGGTGAATAAAATAATCGGTAAGCCGATAGCTAGAGTAAACGACACTAAATAAATGCCGATATGCGTCGCTTTAGCGGCGCCAATGGTTTGACTGGATACAGGCTTTGTCCCAATTAAAACGGAATCCTTCACATCTAGTAAAATAGTTGAAAAGTTCGCTAGCATAGTGGAAAAGATCATTATAAAGACGAAACTAAAATAAGTCGTATATTGGAAAACCCAGTTATCATACACAAACAATAGTATAAAAAAACTACTAAGTAAGGTATAAACCCAAAGAGAGCTAAAAAACTGGTTTTTCTCTTTTCCTTCTTCTTGATCTGAGCTGCCTGTCCCTTGAATTACAGCTTCTCTTCTACTGTCTACAGTCATTTTCATCTTTAATATCGCACGCATTTGAGGGTAATCTACACCTAAAGAAGAATAAATAGGTTTTAAAGCATCTGTTATCCTTAAATAGAATGGGGTCTTCGCTTCAGTATTGGAGCCAAAGGTATTACGCATCATCGGCTCGTTCCCCCTTCATGCCTTTTATAAATTGATCCGCCAGAGAAGCATGTTCATCAAAGCCTGTCAGGGTATTAAAGAGCTGCTCCAAGGTGCCTTCTGCTTCTTCTTTCAGCTCTTCAAAGGGACCATTCGCTACCACTTCTCCGTTATGTAAGATTAATATACGGTCACTCAGTCTTTGTACCATATCCATCACATGAGAAGAATAAAAGATTGTTTTTCCGGCATCTCTCAATTGAATGAGCACTTCTCTAATCACCTGCACACTGTTGGCATCCAAGCCACTCAAGGGTTCATCCCAGAATAATATATCCGGGTCATGCAGCAGACTAGATATAATCAGGACTTTCTGACGCATGCCTTTAGAAAAGGAAGACAGGCGTGTGTTAAACGCTTCTTTAATGCCCAAAGCTTCCATCATAGTCAGGCTTTTATTCATAATCTCTTCTTCTGTCATTCCATAAAGTTCTCCAACAAAAAGAAGGTACTCTTTAGCTGTTAGCGTATCATATAACTCTGCATTTTCAGGCACATACCCAATGCGTGCTTTATAAGAGACATTCTGAGTGTTTAAAGGCTGATTAAACAGACGGATCTCTCCTTCATCTTTTTCAATCATACCTAACAGTATTTTGACAGTCGTGCTTTTCCCTGCACCATTCGGACCAATATACCCAATGATTTCTCCAGGCATGACTGAAAAAGAGACGCCTTTCAATACTTCTTTTTCTCCAAAACTTTTACGTACATGAGATAATTCTAAAATAGGTTCCACCATACATCCTACTTTCAGCATTTTCTCATAGTTTATCACAAAAATGCCCCCTGTTCTTAATTATCTAGCGTTGTTACCTGAACTATGCTAATCTAAGCTTAACATCTTATGAAAGAAGTGGATTTCAATGTATCAACCCACGTTCAAAGAAGCTTCCATATGGGCTATTTTATGGCGTTCAGCTTTAGCTTTATTAGGCGTAACACTCTTTGCCGGCCTGTTGATGGGCTTATTTAACTTCCAGTTTCTAGCGTTCATCAGTATTTTGACTGATGGATTATTGTACTTTGCTTTTTATAAAATCACTCTGAGGCAAATGGAGAGACAATCCCTCAGTACAGAAGCTTTATCTGAACCCGGACCTAAAAATAAAAAAGCCATCCTCTCTATTTTTGGAATCACACTTTTACTGGCACTCATGGCTTTTACATTTATTCAGTTTATCTTAACTTCAGTTTCTTTTATTCCTCCATTATTTGATATCGTCATGCCATACGTTATGGATGTGTCTTTTGCGGAAGTAGAGATTTCCTATATCTATATTTTTGTTACAGCAGTTATCTTTGCTCCTCTAGTGGAAGAAGTGGTGTTTAGAGGTTACTTAATGAATAAATGGGTGGACAAATACGGATTAAATAAAGGCATATGGTTTAGTTCTCTTATATTTATGATAGTTCATTTCCAGTCTTTATTTATTCCTCAATTACTATTAGGTTTGTTCTGTGCCATTATCTATGCAAAATATAATAATCTGTTTTACCCCATCATAGCTCATGCACTGTATAATTTATTTGTTATTCTTCCCGCTATGCTGACACCGGAGCCGAATGCTATGGATCTTCATTTTGAGATGATGACTCTCTCGAATTTAGTGGATGAACGCCCTGTTGAGTATTTGGTGATTTCTGCGGTGTTTATCATCTGCTTAATGGTGTTTTTCTTCATAGGGAGACGAATCATGCTCTCTATTAAAGGAACGAACAGTCCCTACACCGAAAATTTGAGAGCAGAAACGACTCGTACAGCCCATGATGATTTCGACCATATTGAATTCTAAAAAAAGACAAGACTCCTTGTTTAAAGAGTCTTGTCTTTCACTTTCTATTCTCCCCATTCTTCAAAAAACTGAACGAGGAAATCTTCCATAAAAGCATGTCTGTCTTCAGCCAGCTGTTTGCCACTTTCCGTATTCATCAGATCTTTCAACTTGAGTAACTTCTCATAAAAATGATGGATAGCACTGGTTTTTCCTTCTCTGTATTCTTTTTCAGTCATCTGTTCTCGAACAGAAAGTTCGGGGTCAAACATAACGTGTCCTTTACTGCCGGCATAGGAAAAACAGCGTCCAATCCCTATGGCTCCTATCGCATCCAATCGATCGGCATCCTGTACAATTTGCCCTTCTAGAGAGAGGGAAGAACGGTTGCCTCCTCCTTTAAAAGAGATCGAGTGAATGATACTGATGATGCTTTCCATGTCCTTCGAATGCACACCAGCCCCTTCCAACCAGTATTCTACTTCTTCTGCTGCTATTGATGCGTCTTTAACTAGCTTGTCATCAATCAAATCATGCAATAGAGCGGCCATTTCAATAATAAACAGATTAGCTTTTTCTTGCTCTCCAATTGACTGAGCTGTTTTCCACACCCTTTTTATATGGTACCAATCATGCCCTGTTCCCTCATTTTTCAGTTTCTCTTTTACCATATCTGCTGTTTCTAAAATAATCGCTCTTTTATCCATTTCATAACCCCTCTGTCGCTTATTTCTGCTTCTTCTCTAGTTTAACTGATATGGCCATCCTTTTTAATAGAGAAACAGACCGAATAGGACTTTTTTTATTTCCTCCCAAGAAAATAGGACTGTACATCGCTAGTATTATGTGTATAATATGAGAAAATAAACATTTATTCTAATCATTTTATAATAAAAAAGGAGAGGTCACATACATATGATACAGAAACAGTTTCTTTCTATAGTCCAGTCCTTAGACTATCAAAAAGAATCCCACTTAAGTATTTTATTTTCTCTGCTTCGCCAACCCAGTATAAGCACTCAAAATAGAGGTGTCCGAGAATGCGCTTCCTTGCTATGTTCGATTATGGAAGACAGTGGGATAGATACAAAAATAATGGAAACGAAAGGTCATCCAGTGGTTTACGGAGAAGTGATTCATCCTGACAATACGCTAACAGTCTTATTTTATGGCCATTATGATGTTCAACCTCCAGAGCCTTTAGATTTATGGAAATCCGATCCCTTCGAACCAACTATTCGCGATAAGAAAATTTATGCGCGTGGCGTAGGTGACAATAAAGGCCAGCTGATTGCTCATGTTCTTGCTGTCGGGACGCTATTAAAAGAACTGGGTTCCTTACCCGTGAATGTCAAATTTTTATTTGAAGGAGAAGAAGAAATGGGAAGTGTCAATCTTGCTTCCTTTGTAGAAGAAAATAAAGAGCTGCTTCAAGCTGATTTGGCTTATACGGCAGATGGTCCGATGGAAGGAGAGGATCAGCCTTCGGTTACTTTAGGTAACAGAGGTATTTTATATTCCGAAATTCGAGGATACGGGGCTAATCGAGATAACCATTCAGGAAACAAAGGAAACATTGCACCGGACCCGGCACTTGCTAGTATCCATTTAATTCGCTCTATGATAAACGAAAAAGGAGAAGTGCTGATTAAAGATTTTTATTCTGATATTTGGCCCCCTACAGAAGAAGAATTAGCTCACCTAAGTACCCTCCCTTATCATCCAGATAAAACGGCTAAAGTTATCGGGATGCCTACCCTTAATATGAGTAAAGAGGAATATTATACCAACCTGTGTTTCAAACCGACCTTTACGATTGCGGGAATCGAAAGCGGGTATACGGGCGAAGGCACAAAGACGATTATACCCAGCCATGCGACAGTTAAATTAGACATACGCTTAGCACCCGGACAAGATCCAGAACTGATTTATAGCTTATTAAAAGAACACGTCGCGCATTTCCCTTCCGATTGTCAGTTTACTATCGAGAAACTAAGCGCCGTTAAACCATCTAAAACGTCTTTGCACCATCCTTTAGTACAAGAAGTGATTGAAGCTGTCCATATAGCTTATGATAAAAAGCCCGTTGTGCTTCCCGCTCTGGGTGGAACAGGACCTATGTATGTTTTTACTGATATACTAAATATTCCCTCTGTCACTGTTCCATACGCGAATGTGGACGAAGATAATCACGCACCGAACGAAAATATGGGGTTGAAAGAATTTTTTAACGGCATACGTGCCACATGCAGTACGATTCTTCGTTTAGGAGAACTGACTCACAGTCAGACTAGTCTAGAGAGAAACGAGTCTCAGACGTATAAATAAGCAGACAAATCACATAATAAATAGGAGAAGCGAACCCCTCACTCGGATTTAACGCTTCTCCTATTTTGTGTTGTTTATAGTATCACTAGTCCCTATGACAGTGGATGACGTGTTTGTCACACTCCTTTGTGTTTACCTATCCATTTAATCGGGCCATACCTCTCCAGAATGGGCATCGACTTCGTGGTCTCTCGCCCCTTCAATATCTATGTCATAAATGGTTCGACCATCCTCTACTTCCAGTTCCCATTCTTCAACATATCCGTCTCCTGCTGCTTCAAGTGCAAGAGACATGGCTTCTTGCGGGGAAATAATACCGTCTAAGTCTAAACTATCATCAGTCTCGCTGTCCAATTCCATTTCCTGCTGCAGTATTTCAGCTGTCTCTGCATCAATTTCCAGTTCGTACTCGTATTCGCCATCCCAGCCTTCGAATTCATAATAGTAGCGACTTCCATCGCTATCAAATTCTATTTCTTCAATATGAATCTCTTGACTGCCGAACGTTTCATAAAAGAGATCAATAGCATCAAATAAACTGACATCAAACTCACTATCTTCAATCCCTGGGGAGTCATTTTGAGTCTGTGTCCCCGCATCATTGCCATTAGCTGCATCCGTTCCTTCGCTATCTGTTGCGGTATCGTCTCCAGTTGTCATCTCCTCATCCGTATCGGTTGACTCATTCGTGTCTGTCGTCTCTTCCGTGTCACTCTCTCCTGCTGTCGAGTCATCCGCCTCATCCACTTGCTCCGTTCCTTCATCTACTGGAGTGGTATCCACCGTATCATTAGTGTCACAAGCTGCAAGCAAAAGTCCTGCAGATAAAGAAAGCATACTGAGCTTTATCCCTTTATGTGTTTTCATTGGCTTCTCCTCCTGTATCACCTACTTCAAGCATAACAGGCATGAGAGGGAGTTTTCATCTATCATGCTTGTTAGGTAAGAAAAAAACGAGCATCCCTAGATTATCTAAGGATGCTCGTTTTTCAGTTTATATTATATTACTGGACTAATTCACCTGTTAAAGCGTCAACCTTTTGATCGTCGCCATCTTCAACGTCAATATCAAAAACAGTGACTCCGTCCTCTACTTCTAAATCCCATTCTTGAACATATCCAGAACCAGATGCTTCTAATGCAGTAGTCATCGCTTCTTCAGGAGTAATAATACTATCTAATTCTAGTACATCTCCATCAGTGTCACTATCTTCATCTTGTTCTTGCTGTACGATATCTCCCGTCTCTGCATCGATATCTAACTCATATTCGCTTTGATTGTCCCAACCTTCAAACTCGTATAAGAATCGGCCATCATCACGGTTGAGTTGAATACTTTCAATGTTGATATCTTCACTTCCAAATGTGTCATAGAACGTGCTAATCGCATCGTCTAAAGTCACTTCAAATGTCATACTTTCCAGGCCTTGCCCTTGGGTATCGGTTGCTGTGTCATCTGTTGTTCCATCATCGGTAGTGGTGTCGTCTGTTGTTCCATCATCTGTAGTGGTATCGTCTGTTGTACCCTCATCCGTAGGTGTATCTTCCACTTGACCGGTTTCGTCTTCAGGTATTGTGTCTTGCAGGTCTTCGTTATTAGAGGTATCGCAAGCCGCAAGTAGTAATCCTGCTGATACTGAAAGCACTCCTAATTTTATAGCTTTGTTGTTCATCATAAACATCCTCTCCTATTGCTATCTTTAAAACACACAGATATCATATCAGGGATGAACGTTTTTTGCAGTTAATACGCTCAGATACTTACATATATGAGAGTATTTAATTAACCTGATGATTAGGAAGGACTTTTAGAATTCGTATAGCAATACTGTAACGCAGCATTTCTTCTGGACTTTGAAAATCAATGGCATACTGTTCTTTTAACTGATTTATTCGATAACGCACAGTCTTAGGGTGCACAAACAGGCTTTGGGCTGTTTTAGAATAATTCTGATTTTTATTAATAAAGGTAAAGAGTGTTTCTAGAAGCTCAGGTTTGTTTTCTTTCATTTCCCGCACACTAACCGGAATAAAGTGTTCCAAAGAGGCTAGCGTGTTTGTTTCTAAAAACAACTGATACAAACCTGTGTCTTGATAAGATAAAATACGCGGTGCTGTTTCAAGTAAGCGCATGATTTTTTGAGTATCAACAGCTTGTCGGTAGCCTTCTGGTAAATCATAAACCGTGACATCTAAACTTATGGCTACTTGAATAGCATACTTTTCATCTGGGAAAATCGACCTACCTGACGGGTTTGTTTCGCTTAGTAACGATTGAACGTAAGCATCAATCGAATCTACGTATCCTGACGAACCGAATGGATCTTTCAGCAGAGGCTATCGGAAAGATGTATCAATCAAGATGGCAGATCGAGTTGTTTTTCAAGCACATCAAACAACATTTGACCATTAAAACGTACTAGTCACAGTCTGAACAAGGCGTAGAGAATCAAGTGATTCTTGCGATGATTGTCTACTTATTGACGTTACTGATGAAACTAGAATTAAGGTTGATATCAACCCTCTTCACTATTTTGAGACAAATCAGAGCGTTACAGTATGAACCATTTGAGTGTTTCAAAGAATCGTTCGCACCTGGTTAAGTGAAAGAGAGTACAAAAAGACTAATCCACAACTGAATAACCCTAAAAATTTCTGGAAAAAGTCATCCTTTGCGCCAGCAATTGACTTTTTTGGAAATTTTAACGAAAACTAGTTGTGACGAAAGTAACAATCTATGGAAATCCTTTATTCTAAGTTTTATGCAACACTAGTGACGTGAATTAAGATGTATATTTTATTTCTTTCTTACTTTCTTCACTTTTTCCATCTACAATAGACGTAATGATAGTTCTGAGAAAGGATGAAATGAGTTGAAGAATAAGAAAGTTTTAGGAGCTCTTGGTGGTTTAAGCCTGGTTACAAGCGGGTTAGCCTTTGCGGCTCATTATTTTTACAAAACAGCTGTAGGCATTAGTAAGAAAGATTTTGTGAGTGAATACAGCATGTCTGAAATTTACCCTGATGATCCATGGACAGAAGAAAAAACATGGTATAAAGAAGTCGAGCATGAACGCGTAACGATTCATTCCACAGATGAGTTAGTGCTTTCTGGTCTTTTTATTCCAGCAAAAACGGAGTCAAGGAAAGTAGCGATAGTCGCTCATGGGTATAACGGAAGCAGTAAGGATATGGCCCCTTGGGCTAAGCTATTTTACGATTTAGGTTTTCATGTCTTAATCCCTGATGCCAGAGGACATGGCGACAGTGAGGGTGATTATATCGGATTTGGTTGGCATGAGCGTAAAGACTACCTCCTTTGGATTGATCAGTTAATTGAAAAATTCGGATCAGATACTGAAATTGTCTTGTACGGTTTAAGTATGGGTGGAGCTACTGTCATGAACGTGAGCGGTGAAGACCTTCCTTTTAACGTCAAAGCTATCGTCGAAGATTGTGGGTACAGCTCCGTCTCTAAAGAGTTAGCCCATCAGATGAAGCGTATGTATAAACTGCCTCAGTTTCCGTTTTTACCTCTGGCCAGTTTTGTGACGAAAGTCAAAGCGGGTTACTGGTTTGGAGAAGCCAATCCTAAAAAGCAAGTTCAAAAAAGTCAAACCCCTATTCTCTTTATCCATGGGGATGAAGATGACTTTGTTCCGACTCATATGGCCTATGAAGTCTTTCACGCCACTGATGCACCTAAAGAATTATATATCGTACCAGGTGCTGCGCATGCCTATGGCTATGTTACCGATAAAGAAGAGTACCGTTTCCGTATTAAACGATTTATTGATAAATATTTAGAGAGCTCAACTCTTTCTCTTTAATACACTCTTAAAGCGGATTGACCTTTCCTCAAATGATGAGACGTCAATTCGTTTTCTGCTTCTGGTTCTGTCTATTCACATGATTTAACGAGAGATAAAGATAATTTTTCTATCCTTCAAACTGATATTTATTGAATAGTGGATTTCTTTCCATTATATTTAGCTTATTAACCAGCTAGTTTTTAGCTAAAGGAGGCAGATTATAATGAAGAAAAGGACCTTTCTAGCCCTATTCATGTGTGTAGCTTTATTATTTATCACAGCATGCGGGACAAATGAAGAAGAGCCCGAGGATGTACCGGAAGACAGGGTTGATCAATCGGAGGATTCAGATGAAGACTCTTTGGAACCCAGTGTAGTAAATAATTTCAGTATGGAAACTGAAGAGAGCACCTATCCATCTGAAACAGACCAACTGTCCGTTTTTATAACCAATAATACAGACGAAGATGCCTATTATGGTGTGGAATTCAGAGTAGACAGACGAGTAGATGGAGAATGGGAAGAAGTGCCTTTTGAAGAGGAGATGTCCTTTATTCAAATAGCTATTGACTTGCCTGCAGGTGAACAGACGGAAGAAACCATTGATTTGACATTATTTGAAGACTATTTAGAACCAGGGGATTACCGGATTGTCAAACAAGTCAATGGACAAGAAGTCTATGCTCCTTTTTCAATAGAATAATGAATAAAATGAACGAGTGACGCTAGCTTCTATGAAAGCCTAAGCGTTACTCGTTCTGTTTTTTTAGTTTATTTATACTCTATTATGATTCAGGGTTGGGCCATTCATGATTATCGACTCGTGCAATAGATAATAATTTATTTCTTCTATCTGACAAATCTTCCATTTTTTTATAGTAGTCTGATTCAACTGTGAGCGGAAGTTCTGAATCTTTGATAAGAGATAAATTCATAACTGGCGGTACATCCTCTATTTTTTTAGCTTCATTTCCATATCCTTCAATTACAGTATCTAAATACGTTTGGATACTTGACTGTGTCGCTTCTATTAAGGCTGTATGCATGATAGGATCATCCTGCTTTACCCCGTAACGAAGGAGAGACAAAGCTTCGTCCAATACAATAATATTGACGGCTAATGTCTTTTCAACGGATTCACTGTGGTAATACTGAAGTAAAGGAAAAGCCTGATTTTGTTGAGTCAATTCAGTAATCTGAGTGTTAACGGTAGAGAGGATTAAATCAAATTGGTGAAAATCCTGGCCGTTCCAGACCTTGTTTATCAACTCAATACTGTTTCGACCTAAACCTGAAATACTTCTAGAAAACGATCTTTTTTGAACCACTGCATCAACTACCGAGATAACATACGACACACTTAGAGTTAAAACCATCATTCCCAATCCTGATGAAAAAGCAGTCACTAACTGGAAGAAACCAGACTGAGGTGTATAGTCACCAATACCTAAAGTAAAAATCGTAAAGCCAGAAAAATAAATACGTTCAATCCATGAAACAGGATCTCCGGTAGATGGGTTTACAATGGATTCAGGATTCGCTGCAAATATCAACGTAACTCCCAGCCATACGATTAAGAACCAACTTAATAAGATAGCGATTAAAATCAGAGGACCTGAAATATTCAATAAAAACTTATTGTTTAATTTTCTTAAAATCTTCCAAAGCAAACTCGTTAAATTATCTGAAAGGGGGCCAGCCCCTCCATCTATCCACAGCGTGGTCCAAATTAAATCAACTGTCACAAGAAGTGTTAAACCAAAGCCTAGAATATAATATATAATGGACATATGAGCATCCTCTCCTAACTATTTACTTTCATAGTAAATGACAGGGCTGAACGAATGCAAATAAAAGTGTAGAAAAACATCAGATAAATAAGAGCCAATCCATTTGATTGCTCTTTTGATATTAGGAGATTAACAGATGTCAGGAGAACACTTTAATAGCCTCATTCAAGAGTACCGTCGGCGTGCTCTCTTTATAAGTAGTTTTATTGTGATTGTGACTGCTGGTATAACCTTTACTTTTGTCATACCATGATTAAAAGGCTTTAATTGGATGTTTTTATTCGCATCCCTCTGTTTATATTTTTTCGTTGCGACCATTTTCGTAGAGCTTTTAAGAGATCACTTATTATTCGTATTTTTTCATAGCCTTATCTTAAGTTCCGTAGGTATGGGATGGCGCTTGTGGCTGGAATGGGGAGAGTACAGTTTGAGTGAACATATGCAGGCATCTGTCTTAATCGCTTATCCTATTATAATTGCGCTCATCATCACCTTAACGTACGTTGTTTTTCCTAAGCTTCATTCGATATGGAAGGCACTTTAGACCCTTTATACTTATTAAAAAAATCCTCTTAAGCTGACTTCCACTTAAGAGGATTTGCTTTTATTATTTAGTTGGCAGTTAGTCCTCCATCAATGATAAATTCTGAACCCGTTGAGTAACTGGCATCATCAGAAGCTAAAAAGACGACCATTTTTGTGACTTCTTCAGGTTGAGCCATTCTTCTCATAGGAATGGTCTGAGCGAATTGTTTGATTTGCTCTACTGCATCTCCTTCTGTCACCATTGGTGTTTCGATGACTCCAGGGTGAACAGAATTGACTCGAATTCCTCTATGGGCTAATTCGACAGAAGCTGCTTTAGTCATTCCTCTAACGGCGAATTTAGTGTCCGTATATCCGACTGCTCCTCCTACTAAGCCATTAATAGAAGATATATTAATAATCGATCCGCCTTCATTCATGAAAGGAGCGACAGACTTCATCCCTAAAAAGACAGAGAGTTGATTGATTTCAAAAATGCGTCGGTACTCTTCTTCAGACATGTCAAACATGGACTTAGCTACAGAAATACCAGCATTGTTCACTAAGATATCCACTGGTCCAAAGGTTTCTTTCGTTTTTTCTACAACCTGTTCCCAAGCGGAAGCTTCACGCACATCATGAACTAAAAAGAGAGTTTGATCACCCAACTCTTTCTGCAGGTCTTTTCCTTCCTCTTCTAAGATATCTGTGAACACGACTTTAGCTCCTTCTTCTACGAAGGCTCTCACGTGTGTCTCTCCCATACCGCTTGCTGCTCCTGTCACAATAGCTACTTTTCCTTCTAATCTTTTTATACGATTCCTCCTAAGTTGGCTTCCATGTTCATTTTATCACAAAGTTAGGTATTGTAAATCACTTTTGAACTTTTTTCCTTTAACATCTATAATTAAGATGACTAATACTCATAACCACATAAGGAGAATAATGGCAGTGAAAGATATTCAAGTAGTTGGAGCAATTATAATGGATCAGAACCGTGTTTTATGTGCACAAAGACCTAGAGGAAAATCATTAAAGTTATTATGGGAATTTCCTGGTGGAAAAATTGAAGATAGGGAAACACCAGAGGAAGCATTGATAAGGGAAATAAAGGAAGAACTGGGGTGCACTATAACTGTCCAATCCTTTTTTGATAAAACTTCTTATACCTATTCGTTTGGTAGAGTTCATTTATCTACTTACTTATGTAAATTAAAAGATGTGCAGCCCTCTCTTTTAGAACATCATAATTTAAAGTGGCTTCCGATTGAAAAGCTCCAGACATTGGAATGGGCTCCGGCAGATATACCGGCAGTAGATAAATTGCAGCACATAGATATTTAAATCATTAAAAAAGAGACGAAAGTGCCATGTACATGGCCATCGTCTCTTTTTATTCCACTTCAAATTCTTCAGCTAAATATTTTGGTATTTTTTCCTCTAATTGATAATGTATTTTTATAGGCTTTTCATTCTGATAATAGGTTGGCGTTCCTGTACCTATATAGATAAATTTAGATACCACTCTGTCAATTTCTCTGAATTTCCGAACAAACAGATGGATGACTGCTTCCCGTTCTTGTGGATGAGTCAAATCCTTTCCTCTATCACTATTCAAGCGGGTTGTATTTGATGACTCCCACTGAAACACTTGACGGTTAATAAATTTATCTTGGTACTGTAGACGACTTTCAATATCTTCATCCTTATGTAGATCATTAAATAAAAAATAATGATTGATTTCAGGATTTCTTAAAACACCCGATCCTCTAAAGGATGAATGTGTTTTTTCGTAATTCGATAATACAGCAATATCTATCATGGAATACTCTTCATATAACTTAAAATGAGGAACACCATAGTTCTTATGCCCGAATTCTTTTGTGTACCGCTGGATACCGTACTGAATCACATCCGTTAAAAATAGATGATACTCTTCATTTTCAAATATAGAACGAAAAAGCTTTGTAGCATACCATTTCCCATTTTCCTCTTTAATTAAACGAGGATACGTTTTTAATTCGCGCTTGTCGGCAAATTCCAGTAATAGCCTGTTAATAGCATGGATAATAATCTCATCTTCTGTTTCTTCAAGATACTTTAAACACTCTCTTTTTATATCTTCAAAAGTTACTTCATTGTTTTCCATTATAACTTTTATGATTACAAATTCATGGATCCTTTTTATAGGAAGCATGCCAGATAAATAATTTAATACACTCATCCAGTTTTCATCAGAGAGATGAGCTAATAGGCGTTCATTATTTTTCTCTACTTTTGATAAAAACTCTAAATAGTTTTTTGCTTTTACAAAAAAATGAGTAGGATCGGGAGCGGAATCAACATATAAGTAGTCTTCTAAATACCAGACGATTTGACCGTTGTTTGAAGATTTAAATTCAAAGTAATTATTTTTCAAATGTTCCAAACTATTGAAGTTTTCTTTATCTAGTTGTTCTAAAATGCGCTCTTTACTGATTTCATCTAGTTGGATATGGCTGCTTCCTGGGAGGTTTGTGAATCCTCTCTTCACTGCCGTTTTAAGACTATCCTTGTCATATACTTTTGAACCGTGTAGGGCTATTGCTAGTAAAAAGTTTGACTGATGATTCCCAATAAAGTCTAATACTGTTAAAAATTCTTTATTTTCAGCTTTTCTAAGTCCTCGTCCCAGTTGCTGAGTAAAAATAATGGGGGACTGTGTAGGACGCAGCATCAATACAATATTAACTGTTGGGATATCTATCCCTTCGTTAAAAATATCAACTGTAAAAATAAATTCTAATGGATCTGTCTTTTCTTCTAATCTTTTGATAGCCTGTTCTCGCGCTTCAACTGAATCTCTTCCGGAAAGAATAATGCTAGGTATCCCTCTTTTGTTAAACTCCCGCGCCATATATTCTGCATGCTCAATTGTTGCACAGAACCCTAGACCTCTTCTCTCAACTCCATCTTGAGCATAAAATTCCATCTTTTCTATTATAAAATCGACTCTTTGGTTGATCATCAACTTCTTGGCTATAGTTGTTATATCGTTCGGTCTCACATCAGATAAGTCAATAGAATCAATGTCTGTTATTCCAAAATAATGGAAAGGAACAAGCAAGTCATTTTTTAAAGCATCTCTTAAACGGATGTCAACTGCTACATTGTGATCAAACAGTTCATGTAAATTGACTCCATCCGTACGCTCAGGAGTCGCAGTCATGCCTAATAAAAATTGGGGTTTAAAGTATTCCATTACTTTTCGATATGTCGGACTGGCTGCTCTATGCGCTTCGTCTATAATAATATAATCAAATGAATCACTAGCAAAACTTGAATACTCTCTATTCATCATTTGTATGGTAGAAAATAAGTAGCGTGACTCCGTATCTTTTTTTGAACCAGAGTACAAACCCGCTTCTCCTTCTTGTAAATAAAGTACCTTCTCAAATGACTTCAGAGATTTTTTCAGTATATTTTCCTGATGAGCTAAAAACAATACCCGATTGGGTTTAGCTTTCTTTACATCGAAAGCTGAAAGATACGTCTTTCCAGTACCAGTTGCTGCTACAATAAGAGCTTTGGATTGGCCACGTTTTCTTAAAAACTCTAAATTAGAAACAGCTTGTTTTTGCATTTCATTAGCTATAATTCTGTCCGAATTATTATATTTAAAAATATAAGAACGGGAGACTTCTTGTACGTGCTCATGATTTTTTGCTTTAAATTTTTCATAAGCTTGTAAAAACTCCTCATTGTTTTCTTCGCTTCGATTCCAAACTTCATGAAAAGAATCCAGAACATTCGATATAAAGGATTCATCCTCTACAGATGGTGTTTCTTTCGTCACTATCTTTAAATTCCACTCGATATTACTTTTCAAAGCACTTTGCGTAATATTAGACGATCCCACGATAACTTTGTAGTAGGTATCGTATTCAAAAATATAGGCTTTAGGGTGAAAACCAGTAATTGCTGTGGTAACAAATACACGGCTCTCAATCGTTTTGAATTCAGTCAACTTTCTCAAAGCCTGAGGGTCAGTGAAATTTAAATACGTACCTGTCAGTATGTGTCCTTTTATATTATTCTCCTCTGATGTTTTTAAAGCATCCAGAAGCAACTGAAGACCAGAGTAATTGATAAAGGCCACATTAAAGAAAAATCGATTGCATTCTTTTAAGGATTGAGTTAACTCATTATATAAAGTACTCCTCGAAGTATTAGTAAGCAGTGAATACATTTAATTTCTCCAATCTAAAGTAAGTACACCATCACACGTGCATCCGCTTTTGAAGTTCTCTCTTTACTTTTTTTCCATGTTTCAACAGGACAATGAGAGTAATAATGACGCTAAACAAGACGGACAAAGCGCTAGGTAATGGATGACCAACCCAGTTCATCAGCAAGAAGAGCAAGGGGATAATACCTACTATGGCGGCTAGCTGAAGGTACAAGATATAATCATCTGCTTTTAAATCAACTAACTGAATAGATATAAACATAGCTAGTATAGCTGCTATACATAAAATGGGTATAGCAAATGTAACTGACCAACCTAGCCACCCATTGACATAATCAAAATATAGACTAAGGAGTGAAAATATGATTAAGACATAGACAATCCCTTTTACTACATTTCTTCTCTTGCGGATAAGGAGAACAGTCATCAACCAGGATATCATCAATCCAAATAAGACATACTCCAGACCGAAAAAGCGAAAACGCCATATAAAATGAGCAACAAAGTATAAGACAATAACAATGAAAGAAGCGAGAGTAAATCCCTTCATTACTTTTTTACGGTTAAATCGCAGTGAAACAGGTAAGAAAGATGACTCTTCTAATTCTTCTGTTCCTCTTTCTAATGAGGTCTGACATAAAGGGCAGACAGACCAATTACCCTTAATTTGAGCCTGACATGCCTTACAATACTGCATCATCATCCAACTCCTCTCGCGTCACTTTATTGGAATCAACAGACACATCTATCCCTTGTGATGTTAAGAGACGGACAAATTCACGCTGGCTGTCCGTTTTAATAAAGGGACTCGTAAAACTAATCGTGAGTTTCCCAGCATAGCTGATCATGCAAAATTGGGGGCGAATAACAGACGTGTAAAAATAAATATTTTCAATGTATTTTGCCAGTTCTTCCGGCAAGTTCGCTCTCCCCAAGTTGGACATCGCTACAGTTACTTTTCGATTATTGATTTTATTGACACTCTTTAATATGAAGTCTTTAATCGGTCTAAATATGACTCGGGTAAATGGATTAAATTCAAATTCAATAAAACGTCTTAACCGATTTTCCAATTCTTCTTTATCTAACTGTGCTTTAAATTGTGTATCAATGGTTTGACAGATATCTTCTAAGTCTGGCTCTTCATTCCTTTTAAATGTATAAGAAACCGTCGTCGTACTAAAGAAATTTCTGACCGATACAGAAGGATAAAACTGTCTTAAGTTAATCGGTATAGACGTTGTTATTGTTGTCTCTGCTTCCTTAGTCTTTTTAGCTCTGTATACAGCTAACATATATAAGGCCGACATATACATAGTTAAAGACACATTATAAGAGCGGGCCAGGTTTAGAACGGGCTTGACCGGCAAAGAGAGATTAATAACACGCGGACGATGATCGGGCGTTTTTTCTCCCTTGATTTGGTACACTTTCTTTTTCACCGGCTCATCAGTCGGTTCCGGTGTTTTTTCTTCATCTAATTCTTGCTGAATATAGATATCTTCTAAAGGTTTATTGGTTGTCGGCATGTTCACTTCTTTTTTCTTTTTCTTAAAATACCGTCTAAAGCTATCTTCTAAATCGGCTTTTTCTCGTTTGGTTCGATCATCACTTGAATCAAAAAATTCCGTGTACTTTAGGCGGACATACTCTGCCAATAAATCTTCAAAAAACCAAAAGGCGCCTGTTCCATCTGTCAGGGCATGAAAAGCTTCAAAATGAACACGGTTGTCAAAGTATAAAACACGAAACAGAAACTCTTTTCGATCGTAATGGTAAATTTGAGTACAAGGCGGTTCAAATTCTTTCTTTACTTCTGGAAGAGCCTCATAAGGTTCGAGGTAATACCAGAAGACACCCCTTCTTAATGTATGTTGAAATAAGGGGTACTCTTTGTAAGTTTTCAATAAGGCTTCTTGCAGCAGTTCTGGATCGACCGCCTCATTTAGTTCAGCTGTAAAACGAAAGACTTTCGTATCAATATCGTTTCGAGCCGCTAAAAAGATATTCGAGGCGTTATCTAACCTCGCCCATCTTCTGTTTTCAACCTCCATCACTGCTCCTCCTTCAGTAAACATTTTAAACTAAAATTCAATTGTTGCATTATTCTTCATCCAGGAATTCTTTCATTACATTAATCGCTTCGACTAAGGGCTCCGCAAAAGCCGGATAAGTGATAAAACCATGCACACTATTGAGGATTCGGTGAACACGTGTTTTATTTCCAGCTTTTTCTAAAGCTTCTCCGTAGGCTTCGCCTTCATCTCGTAAAGGGTCGTACTCTGCCGTAATGATTAAAGTGTCCGGCTGATGGCTTAAATCTTCAGCCATCAAAGGCGATATAAACCGTTCTTTACGAATACTCTCATCAGGTGCGTACATTTCCATATACTCTTGTATTTTTTTGATAGTCAATCCGTATTCATAGCCGTTATCGGTTATTGATTTAAATGGCGAGTTTTCTGTATGATCCCAATAAGTCACGGGATAAAGGAGAACTTGTTTGTCTGGAAGTACTCTATTTTCTTCTTTTAAACGCAAAGAAACAGCAGCGGCTAAATTAGCTCCAGCTGAATCACCCATTAAAATCCACTTTCTATTTTCTTCTCCTTCAATAGGAGTCAGCAGCACTTCAATTGCACGAAGACAGTCATTTAATCCATGCGGATACGGATTTTCTGGGGCTAATCGGTAATCAATAGAGTACACAATACGTCCTAATTTATCTGCTAAATTTATACAGGCCCGTGTGTACGTATCAATATTTCCAATGACCCATCCCCCACCGTGCAAGTAAATGATAGCTTCGTCATGTAATTTTTCTTTCGGATAAAAAATGCGAACAGGAATTTCATGTGTTTCTTCTTGATTTTCATCCAAGGCGTATATCTTCTCATCTAAAAAGCGAAATCCTCTTGAAGGCCCTTTAGCGAATAAATTTTGAGCTCTTCTCACCCATAGATAATCTTCTTGCATATCAATTCTGGGAGAAGAAGTTAACTTTAATAAAAATTTAAAAAGTGGATTCATTGTTTGCCCCATTCATATACTGATTTTATATCAGTTTATCACACTTTACACGGGTGCGTGAAAAATAAGTATAATTAAGAGAACTTCTTCATACAGAGACATAATAAAAGTTGGAGTGAGGAGGAAACCCGTTTCCCTTCACTCCAGTACTCGAAATACATTGGAATGAAGAGGAAACACATTTTCTAGCTAAAAAACCTTCAAGGATTACCCTTGAAGGTTTTCGTTTATTGGAACAAAACTAAATTGTTCGCCATTTTTTATATTCTCTAGCAAAAGCAGATACTCCTCAGGCATATGCCCGATCACATTGACTCTTGTATCGTCCGGGTAATCAGCTTTCATTACCTGAATCTCACCAGAATACCGTTTATAATGCAAATTATCTATCGTGACTGTTCCTCTGCGACGAAGAATCGCATCGGCAGGTTCTACTTTCTCACCTTCTTGAGCAAATTCCCGTGATTCTTGTACACGAATAAACCCTTTCGGTGAGTCGACGCGAACCGTTAACTTCTTATCATACAAATAGTGATATGCTTCCGCTAAAATAACCGGCAATTTAACGATGGGTTCTTCTAAATAAGCCAAAATCCATTTCAATTGCTGATGAGAAAGAGAAATATCCCCTACATAGGCCGCATCCACTTGATACCGGTGAATCAAATCGACGAACTGAGCATAAGGTGCCGCATAACGGTGACTCTCCAGAGTGGGCAAGCCATCAAAAATCGGCCCTCTCTTCATTTTATCTCCTGATATAAAGGCCAGTATCTTCCCTTTGACCGCTCGTATCTCTCGGTTTAACTCTTCGAATAACTCCGAATCCAGTCCTGTCTCTGGTCGCGGGTAAAAGTTATGCATATAATAAGCCTCCGGAACTCTATCCTCATCTCCAAGAATAGTCGAAGCATTGTATGTCACATCTACTTCTTTGAAAAGATCACCTAGACTTTTTTTATCAAAACCAAAGTCTAGACGAACATTGTCGATGTGGAGCCGCTTGACTAAGGAAGAGAGCGACTCTTCCCCAAAATGTTCAAGCGTATACGGCGAAACGTCTGCCATAATATAAAACTCATTCTTATGAAGCCACTGGCACATCTCTTCTACTTCGTTGACATACGTGTCTGTGACTTCTTCTGCAATATGAAGAGAGGTGAAGATAGGCACGTGCTGTCCTTTTAATTTTTCTAAAAAAGGAAGTTGCTGCTTGAATGCCGAGACATAAACAGCTAGTCCAAAGGGTTTAAACATTCGCTAGATCATCTTCTTTAATGACTAATCGAGTAATGATAAAGCCAGCAATATAAGAAATGATTAATCCAATAGCGTAATGAATCATACCTTCTTGCATTAACGGAAGAGCAACCCATCCTGAAGGACCCCAGGCATTTGCCATAACGCCCATCATCATAACGTACGCTCCACCAAATCCTGCTCCCAAACCAGCTGTGATAAATGGTTTACCTAAAGGAAGAGTAACCCCATAAATAAGCGGTTCCCCAATTCCTAAGATACCAGCTGGAAGAGCTCCGGAAATGATCCCTTTCATTCTTTCGTCTCCCACTTTTTTAGCAATCATATAAATGGCAATCGCTGCTCCTACTTGTCCAGCACCCGCCATAGCTAATACCGGGAATAATGAAACCCCACCAAAAGCCTCTAACTGAATCGCATAAATAGGAATGAGACCGTGGTGTAAACCAAGCAATACCATCGGCAAGAAGACAGCAGCTAAAATATAACCGGATAAGATGCTGACAATCGTATTATCTGAACCGATAATGTAGCTTAATCCTGTCACTAGCCAGTCTGATAAGAAACCTGACATAGGCATGATCACTAATGCCATAATCACTACAGTAATAAGTAAGGTAATAACAGGTGTAACCATAATATCCAGAACATCTGGCATACGCTTACGAACCGCTTTTTCAATTTTAGATAGAATCCATACACCGATAATGACCCCGATGATTCCACCTTTACCAGTAGTCAAAATAGAATCCAGTGGTTGCTCAGCATCATACCATCCAATTAAAGTAGAAAGTTCTACTAAAGGTGCAGCAATGGAAGCTGCCCCTATCATTCCACCGAGGGCTTCTGTTGCTCCAAAGACTTTCGCTGCGTTCACACCGGTGAAAATAGCAAAGTAACCTAAGAAACTGTTACCGATGAGTGCAAATAAAATACGTATGCCTTCCCAAACGTCTCCACTAATGGTTCCTTCACCAATCATGGTTCCAATCAAACTGCTAAATCCTTGGAAGATACCGGCTGCAATGATAGCCGGAATCATTGGGATAAAGATATTAGCAATGGTTTCTAATACTCTTTTCCCTTTTCCTTTATTCTGTCTATCTTTTACTTCTTGTTTATTCTCTTGCCAATTGCTTTTCTGATCTGAATCTTGAGGCACTTTATATTCAGACATCATTAAGTCAGCCAGTTTTTTCGCTTTACCTGGACCTACTACGATTTGAAGCGTCTCTGCATCCACTACGCCCATTACACCTTCAAGGTTTTTCAATGCTTCCTGATTGACTTGGCTGTCGTCTTTAATACGAATACGTAAACGTGTCATACAGTTGGTGGCTGAATTAATATTATTTGCTCCGCCAACGTTTTCAACTATTTCTTTAATTAATTGCTCGTTTGTCTTGTTCGCCATTGAACATTCTCCTTTTCTTACAAAGCTTTTCGAATATGACCTTCTGATTCTTCTAACTTTTTGACGGCTGTTTCTTTATCCACATCTAATAAAATCATAATAATAGCTACTTTAACTTTACCGTCACTTTCTTCCAGTTTTTGCTTGGCTGTTTCTCTATCGACATCTGTTGCCTTCATTACAATGTTTTCAGCTCGAGATATCAATTTTTTGTTGGTTGGCTGGACATCAACCATTAAATTTTTATATACTTTTCCGATACCGACCATAGATATGGTAGATAACATGTTTAATATCATTTTTTGAGTAGAACCCGCTTTCAAACGCGTGGACCCCGTCAACACTTCTGGACCTGGTGAGGCTTCAATCGCAATAGAAGCGACTTGTCCAATTTCACTGTTTTTATTACACGCCACCGCAATGGTCGGGACATTCCGTTCGTTAGCGTAAGTCAGCCCGCCAATAACATAAGGCGTTCGACCGCTAGCCGCTAAACCGACGACTACATCGTTTTCATTTAAGCCAAGATTAATTAAGTCTTCTTTCCCCTTCTCAAGACTATCTTCTGAGCCTTCTATCGCTTCTGTAAAGGCTCTTTTTCCCCCTGCAATCAACCCGATGACCTGTTCTTTCGGTGTGCCAAAAGTAGGTGGGCATTCAGCTGCATCGAGTACACCTAAACGGCCGCTTGTTCCAGCACCGGTATAAATTAACCTCCCTCCTTTTTTTAACTGACGAATGATAACCTGAACTGCTTCTTCAATTTCTGGAATCACCTCCTCAATGGCTTCAGCTACTTTTTTATCTTCCTTATTCATAACGACTAATGCTTCTTTTACACTCATCCTATCTAAATTCATAGTATTTGGATTTTGTTTTTCTGTTTCCATTTTGGCTAAATCGACCAAAACGATTACTCCTTTTTTATTTGTGTTTTCTCAAGTAGTTCCAGTGATTCATCATACATTTGATTGACGTAACCAGAATAGAGAATATCGATTAAGTTAAGCTGGGCAATACGAGAGGACATGGCCCCACTTCTAAAGCTAAATTCATTAGAAGCAACATAGAGGGAATAATCTGCCAGTCTTTCAATCGGAGAATCCGCCACTTTTGTAATGGAAATCACAGTCGCTCCATTCGCCTTTGCTGTCTGGGCACATGTAATCATCTCTTCCGTTTGACCGGAGTAAGAGATCACGAGTGCGACATCTCCTTTATCCATGTTTTTCGCATAGAGCAGCTGAGTATGCCAATCTTCACTCACATAAGACATTTTATTAATCCGTGTAAACTTCAACTGGGCATCTTTAGCCACAATTTGAGAGGCGCCCATTCCAAAAATAGTCAGTTTTTCAGAATTGTATATTTTTTCTACACACGTTTTCAAAACATCGTAATCTAATAGAGACTCTGTTTCTTCTAAAGAGATAATATTTTTATGTGTCACTTTGGATACAATCTCTTCAATGTCATCTGTTCGTTTTAAATCAGAACTCGTTACTTCTTTGTAATTGGTTCGTATAGCTTGTTCATAAATCAACTCTTTAATAAAATCTTTGAAACCACCGTATCCATTCTTTTTACACAGACGAATAATAGAAGAAGGAGATGTATAGGTTCTCTCCGCCAGCATATAAATAGTGAGCCGACTGGTTTCTTCTGGATTGTTTAAAATATAGTCAATAATTGCTTTTTCTGTCGGACTTGCATCTTTTTTGTATTCTTTTAATTTAATCGTTGCTATGGCCATAATCAAAACCCCTTCTTCAGCTTTATCATATCACTCTGGAACTCTGTGTCAATAAACCGCTTACTTTATGAAACATTGTACCACATTATGGAAATTATTAGCTTTTATTCACTGAATTAATGAAACAAAAAAGAACGTCGCCCATTTAATTGAGCAACGTTCTCTCTTAATTTAAAGTAACCGGAAGGGTTCCTTCCACCGTGACTAATCCGTATATCGCTTTTAAAGCAATAGTTACAGCTGGTTCTGTGTATTCATAGGTCGTTACGTAAGTGGGCAGTTCTGGATAGTGGTTCAAATCATAAGGACTTCTTAAGCCAATACCCAACGTATTCGGGTTGACTTGTCTCACTTTCTGAATCAACTCTGTCTGCTTGTCTCCAGACGATGCGTTTAATGTGCCGATAATGACATAATCAGCCTGCTTGGCTTTTTCCATAAAGGAATGGAGCGAAGCCTCTTCTTCAAGCTCATCACTGATGAACACTTCAGCTTCCGGATCTATTTCTTTTAGAATCGGTTTGACATCTAACTCTGTAAAGCGCTTGTCTTCCACTAAAACCGAATGCCCGTTATCAGGAAATACAACTAAGACTTTAGCCCCTTTTTTAACGGGAAGAAGGGAGGCTTCATCTTTAACTAGCGTGACCCCTTTTTTGTATACCTCTTCGGCTAAGAGTCTAGCTTCTTCAGTTCCTACTTCATTTTTTAAGTTGTCTTGGGTGAGTATATCTACTTTATCCCAGCTTAAGTACTTTTCTTTCATCTTCATAATACGATTGACGGATGCATCCAATCGTTCCATAGACAGATAGCCCTTTTCAAAGGCTTCTTCTAACGCTTTTAAAGCCCCGACTTGCACATCATAATTATGGGAAATCATCAATAAGTCGACTCCTGCTTTAAACGCTTCAACGGCTCCTTTTTCTGTTCCTATTGTATTGGAAATGGCTTGCATTTCTAAGCAGTCCGTTGTAATAACCCCTTCAAACCCAAGTTCTTTCCTCAATAAACCGGTTAGAACATTTTCAGATAAAGTAGCTGGCTTGTTCTTTTCTTTTTCCAGTGCCGGGAAATAAACATGTGCAGACATGACTGTATCTGCGCCTTCATCGATTGCTTTTTTAAAAGGCTTGAGTTCCACTTCTCGTAATCTATCCATGTCATGCTTAATGACTGGCAAATCTAAATGCGAGTCTACATTTGTATCTCCGTGTCCAGGGAAGTGTTTTAGCGTGGTTAAGATACCCGCTTTCTGCATGCCTTTCATAATTTCAGAACCAAACTCTCCGACTAAATCGGGGAATTCTCCAAATGAGCGTATACCAATAACGGGATTATCCGGATTATTGTTGACATCCATAACTGGAGCGAGATTCCAATTAATACCTAAGGCTTTTAATTCTCTTCCAGTTGCGTAGCCAATGTCAAACGCGTTTTGTTTATCTTTTGTGGCCCCTAAAAGCATAGACCCCGGAAAAATCGTACTCCCCTCTCCTAAACGTCTGACCATGCCATTTTCCTGGTCCAGACAAATCAGTAAAGGCTGGGCATTCCCTGCTTCTTTGGCACTCCTTTGTAACTGGGTCGTTAATTCCAGCACTTCTTCAGCCGTTCCTACATTTCTTCCAAATAAAATGACGCCACCAATTTGATACTCTTTAATTAACTCCGTAAAATTCTCCGGTACTGAGAGACCATGAAAACCGATCACCATTAATTGTCCGATTTTTTGTTTTAACGTTAACGTTTCCAAAATTCATTCCTCCAATGTCTGGTTTCTACCTCCTTCAGTATACCTCAGCTAAGCTATCAAGGTGAGATGTGATTTCTACACTGGATGTGTAACATTTTCCATGACCCTATATAAGGCCGCTTTATATATGCCCTCATCAATGGAAATTTCACTCTTCGGGTCGTATAAAAGCTCGATATAAGCCTTCCGAAGATTATTTCAATTGACTGAGGTCTTATATGTACTTTTTTATAGACCTTATACTTCAAATAGTCTACTTAAAGGTCGTGTAAGCATTTATTAGTGTGATACACTATTAACTATACCACTCAAAAAGGAGCCTTTTTATGAAATCAGCAGAACAATGGATTGAAGAGCTTCAATTGGAACCCCACCCCGAAGGCGGGTATTATAGGCAAACAGATCTGTCTTCAGAGACGACTGAGAAAAACGGGAAAGCTTTTCCCCTTTATACGAATATATATTTTCTACTCACTCCAGAGAGCCCTTCTCATTTTCATCAGCTCACATCTGATGAACTCTGGTTTTATCATGCTGGAAACCCATTGACCGTCCATTCTCTTCATACGGATGGTACTTACTCATCTGTCACCCTAGGACTCAAAGACGGTCAAGCGCTTCATTATACTGTCCCAGCTGGAACTATATTTGGTTCCACAGTAGAAGAAGGCTATGCCCTAGTCAGTTGTACGGTTGTACCCGGCTTTGATTTCGCTGACTTTAAATTATTTACTCAAGCAGACTTATCGGCACACTATCCGGAACACGAAGCCATCATAAAAAAACTAACTTACGACACTCTACCTGGATAAGGGAGCGTCGAAGCTAGTTTTTTCTATTTCCCATAGGTTCCAAAGGTATTCATTAGGTGGCCTGGAAGTACCTTTTACCGGCTCTTTTCTAACAGGGTGTTCAAAAGTCAGAGTGTAAGCCCACAGCGCAATTTGCTGGCCCGGTTTGCTTAAAGGCTGATTGTACTTCTGATCCCCGACGATGGGGTGGCCGGTAGTCGCTAACTGTACTCTAATTTGATGGGGTCTGCCTGTCTTAAGTTTCACAGCCAGCAAACTTAGACCATTTTTTGATTCCAGTACGGTATAATTTAAAATGGCTTTTTTTGCTTTAGGATGGGTCGAAACAAAGACCTGATTCTTCTTTTTATTTTTGTAAAGGAAATGAACCAGTTCGCCTTCTTTCTCTTTGGGCGTGCCGTGTACGACGGCCAAATAGACCCGTTCAATCTTATAGCGGCGGACCATGTCCGATAAACGAGATGCCGCTTTGGATGTTTTCGCAAACACCATTGCTCCTCCGACAGGGCGGTCTAATCGGTGCACCAATCCCAAATAGACATTGCCGGGTTTTTGGTACCGCACTTTAATATCTTCTTTTAAAAAGGGTCAAGAGATCAGGATCCCCGCTGCTGTCTTCTTGCACAGGGACATTAACAGGCTTTTCGACTAAAAGCAGATGATTATCTTCAAATAAAATAGGGATATTCATGGATAACTCTCCTTAGAGCATAATGTATCCATCATAGCATGTTTAAAATATATTCCTACCTCTTCTTTAATTATACCTTCCGTCTTTCCATAAGAGGAGCTGGTTTTCCTCTAAAGAACGCTGAACATCGATGATTCTCTGGTTACGACTCCCTCTAAACGTCAGGTTCGAATCAAATTCTTCTAGTTCAAAACGTCCATCTACTAGAACATCCACTAAAGAAAGAAGGTCTCTTTTGTCTCCTGTTGCTTCATATAGGAGTTCTTCCCATGTGTACCCGCTCCAGGACCAGATATCTTTTTCATTTCCAAATTCTTCTCTAACCCGTCTGCACAAAGGTATCGTGACACCGGTATTTAAAAATGGTTCCCCACCCAGCAAGGTCAGACCCTGACAGTACTCCGCTTTTAAATCTTCTATAATCTGATTTTCTAAATCAGTACTATAAGCTTGACCGTAAGAAAAGTTTTGAGCTATTTTGTTATAACATCCTTTACAGGCAAAAGGACAGCCGCTTACATAAAGACTGCACCTGACTCCTTCTCCGTCCACAAAGTTATAGGGTTTGTAGTCTGCTACATAGTTACGGCTAAATTGTTTCGTGGTCCATTTTACAGGATTGATAGCCATTTATCTTTCCTCCATATGCTTAACTCTCGCTGCAATTTCTTTATGACGCCCTTCTACCATAGGACGTTTTTGAGGATTCCCTAAATACCCGCACGTCCGTTTCACAACATCACAGGTATCGGGATTTGTATTTTGACAATTAGGACACTGGAAGCCCCTTTCAGTCGGATGAAACTCTCCTTCAAACTCGCATTCATAGCATCGGTCAATCGGAGTATTGGTTCCCAGATAGCCTATTTTGTCATAAGCATAATCCCATACGGCCTCTAAAGCTTTAGGATTATTCTGAAGCTTAGGATACTCGCAGTAATGGATAAAGCCTCCACTACAGTACGGAACATACTCTTTCTCAAAGTCTATTTTTTCAAAAGGATTCGGCTTCTTTCTGACGTCATAATGGAAACTGTTGGTATAATAGCCTTTATCTGTGATGTCATCCATCAGGCCAAACTTTTCAGTATCTAAGCGACAGAAGCGGTCGGTCAAACTTTCAGAAGGTGTGGAGTAGACACTGAAATGAAGGGATGTTTCCTGACCCCACTGATCCGCTTTTTCTTTAAGTCGGCGTAAAATATTCAGCGTAAATGCCTTAGCCTCTTCATTTCCTTCCCAGTCTGACCCATAAAACACAGTCGCTGCTTCATACAAGCCGATATAACCGAGTGACACAGTGGCTCGTTTATTTAGAAACAACTCACTGACAGACTGGTTCGTATGTAATCTTTCTCCAAACGCACCGTATCTGTAAAGAATAGGGGCATTTTCCGGCACAGCATCCATGGTTCGCTTGGCTTTATACCATAGGGCATCTCTGATAACGAGAAGTCTTTCTTCTAAAATAGACCAGAATCGCTCCTCATTTCCTTTCGATTCAATCGCTATGCGAGGAATATTAAGTGTCACCACGCCTAAGTTCATTCGACCAGCAGTCACGTCTTCGCCTTCAGCATTCTTCCATCCTTGTAAAAAGGAACGGCAACCCATCGGTGCTTTAAAACTGCCTGTTAACTCTTTAATCTTTTCATAATTAAGTATATCCGGGTAAATGCGTTTAATTGAACACTCCAACGCAAGTTGTTTGATCTCATAATTAGCGTCTTCTGGATTTAAATTCAGGCCTTCTTTTAGAGTGAAAATGAGCTTTGGAAAAATAGCTGTTCGTTGCTCTTTCCCTAGACCTTTCAGGCGTATGCGGAGAATTGATTTCTGAATTTCACGTTCAAACCAGTTTCTTCCCAAGCCAAATCCCACACTGGTAAAAGGTGTCTGCCCTTGTGATGTATACAAGGTATTGATTTCATACTCCAAGCTCTGCATGGCATCGTAAATGTCTTTCTTCGTTTTTTCTTCGGCGAATAAATGCTGTTTCTCAGATGTTTCAATCCATTCTTCTGCTGTTTTCAAGTGTTTCTGATAATTGAGCTCAGCATATGGAGCCAGTACTTCATCAATTCGATCAAATGTACAGCCTCCGTACTGGCTGGAGGCGACATTTGCAATGATCTGAGCCGTTTGAGCAGTAGCCGTTTGAATAGATTTTGGAGATTCGACTTCTGCATTCCCAATATAAAAGCCATGCTTAAACATATTCTCAAAATCAATTAAACAGCAGTTAGTCATCGGGGAATAAGGAGTGTAATCTAAATCGTGATAGTGGATATCTCCTTTTTCATGCGCGTTCGCGACATGTTTCGGAAGCATCTTCAATCCCACCGCTTTACTTACAATCCCCGCTGTTAAATCTCTCTGTGTATTAAAGACATTACTATCCTTATTCGCGTTTTCGTTGACTACGGAGGATTCTTTATTCATTAATTGTTCAATCATATGATTAACATCGCGTCTCAGTTCACGGTTTCGAACTTTTTCAACCCGATAATGTGTATAGTGTCTGGCGATATCAGACAAACCTTTTTTATACAAGCTGGTCCTGACACACTCATCAATCTGTTCGATGGTTATTGTTTCAGTGTCACCTATCTCAGCAATAGATGTCGTGACATCTTCAACTATTTCATCAATCGTTTTTTCCGTACACACAGTGTTTGTACCTGCTATTGAACGAGATAAAGCCTCGTTAATTTTATGGCTGGAAAAAGACTGAACGCGTCCGTCCCTTTTTAGTACTTTCAGACTGGTTTCTGCGGGTAATTCAATTTTTAACATATCTTCCCTCCACTTTGTTTGGATGATTTTTTACTTCAGTATCTTTAATCTATCCGGTTTAAATCCGCTGAAGGCTTCTTGTCCTTCGATAGCGACCACTGGTAAGGATTGAAACCCAAGAGCGATAACTTCTTCCAAAGCTTCTTCATTTTCTTCTACATCTTTTATATCAAAGTCAATTCCCTGATCAGTTAAAAAGCGTTTCGTAAATTGACATTGCATGCAATTCGGTTTTGAATAAACTGTTACAGCTGCCATTGTAAAGCCTCCTTTTTGTTATTAGAAATCGTAATCGTCATCATCCATTGCTTCAGCTTCTCCCATTAAATAGCCTGAACCGACTTGTGAGAAAAAGTCATGATTTGACGTATCTGTCGACAAACCGTTCATGACTATCGGATTCACATTTTCAGCTGTTCCTTCATCATAATAAGCAGGGAAGCCTAAGTTTTGAAGAGCTTTGTTGGCATTATAGCGGACGAATGTTTTAACTTCTTTTGTCCATCCCACTTTGTCATAAACTTCTTCTGTATATTTGTCTTCGTTGACCATCAGTTTTTCCAGTAAGTCATACATCCAGACGACTATCTCGTATTGCTCATCTTCCGACAATTCGTTGAAACCTAGTTGGAATTTATACCCTAAGTATGTTCCATGAACTGATTCGTCCCGAATGATTAACTTAATAATTTCAGCCACGTTTTCGAGCTTGTTATTTCCCAAGTACCATAAAGGGGTGAAAAACCCACTGTAAAACAGGAAGGACTCCAGAAACACACTTGCCACTTTCTTTTGCAGACCTGTTCCATTCTGATAAATGTCGTTGATCACTTTAGCCTTATACTGAAGACGCTCGTTGGTGTCTCCCCATTCAAAAATTTCATCTATTTTTTTCGATTCATTTAATGAAATAAAGATGGTGGAATATGACTTGGCATGAACACTTTCCATGAATAATATATTGTTCAGGACAGCTTCTTCATGCTGGGTACGCACATCCTCGCGCATGACATTTGCCCCTTCTTCAGACTGAAGAGTATCTAGCATAGTCAGTCCAACAAAGGCTTTATTAACCACATCTCGCTCTTCTTCTGAAAGCTGTCGCCAATCGCTCCTGTCATTGGAAACAGGGATACGCGTGTCCAGCCAGAACTGACTGGTCAATTTTTCCCATGTTTGCTTGTCGATTGCGTCTTCCAGTCGATTCCAGTCGACAGATTTATAATAGGAAACATTCTTTTTTACACTCTCACCATTTAAAATCTCATTAAAATATCTTTTTTGTTTTTCCACGTCTTCTACTCCTCCTCGAATTCTTTTAAACTAAACAACTTTCACATACATTCGCTCCAACTAACTGCCCATCATCCGTATAGGTTCTCACATAGTAAAGAGTTTTAATCCCTTTAGCGTAAGCATAGTTTCTTAATCGGTTTAAATCTCTCGTTGTCATTTTATTCGTTTTTCCTTTTTTCCATTCATACAAGCCTTCTGGTAATTCTGACCGCATGAACAAAGTAAGTGACATACCCTGATCAATGTGCCTTTGTGCCGCAGCATAAACGTCAATAATCTTGCGCTGGTCCATGTCATAAGCAGACGTGTAATAGTCAATTGTTTCATTGGATAAATGAGGTGCCGGGTAGTAAACAGCTCCCACATTCCCTTCCTGACGGTGCTCAACACGCTGGACGATTGGATGAAGCGAACTTGATGTTTCATTGATATAGGAAATAGATCCTGTCGGTGCGACGGCTAGTAAATAAGAATGATACAAACCATGTGCTTGAATATTTTCGCTTAGTTTTCTCCAGTCCTGTTTCGTAGGAATATGAACGGCGCTGAAAATCTGTGCTACTTTTTCAAATTCAAAATCAAATTCTGCTTCGTCTAAATACATGCGCTGAATGTAGGAACCATCCGCATACTCCGATTTTTCAAATTCATAAAAGGTCTGATTTTTTTTCTGTGCTATTTTATTACTCGCTTTTAATGCGAAATATCTAAGGGTTCTAAAATAAGCATCGGTTAATTCAACGGACTCTTTTGAGCCATATTCTATTTGGTTGACCGCAAAAGCGGTGTGCAGACCCATCGCTCCTAGCCCGATTGAATTATATTTAGTGTTCCCATTTTGAACAGTTGGAACAGCCTGGATTTCTGTCAAGTCAGATACTTGTGTCAGAGCTCGGACAGCTGTCTCGACAGATTGTTCAAATCGGTCACTCTTAATCATTTCTAAAACATTGGTAGAAGCGAGGTTACAACTGATATCTGCTCCGACTTCGCTGTAAGATAAATCCTCATTCATAACCGATGGACTTTGAACTTGCAATATTTCTGAACACAAATTACTCATAATGATATCGCCGTAAACCGGATTGTTTTTATTAGCTGTATCAATATTAACGATATAAGGATATCCCGACTCCTGTTGCAGTTTAGACAGTTCCTGCTCCAACTCACGCGCATTTGTCTGATACTTTCTAATGCTGTCGTCAGCTACCATAGCATCATATTCTTCAGTAATGTTGACGTAAGAAAACGGCTTATTATACACACGCTCAACGTCATGCGGACTAAACAGATACATCGTTTCATTTGATTTCAACAGCTCATAATATTTATCAGGAACAACAACTCCTAAAGATAAAGTCTTCACTCTTACTTTCTCATCTGCATTTTCCTTTTTAGTTGATAAGAAAGAATAGATATCAGGATGGAAAACAGATAAATAAGTCACGCCAGCTCCTTGACGTGCACCTAGTTGATTAGCATAACTGAAAGAATCTTCAAATAATTTCATGACTGGAACTACGCCCGAACCGGCATTTTCAATTCCTTTAATAGGTGCACCGGCTTCTCTTAAGTTACTTAAATTGATGCCAACCCCTCCGCCTCTTTTACTCAACTGCAAAGCAGAGTTGACCGTCCGACCAATACTTTCCATATTGTCTTGAATATCGACTAAGAAACAGGACACCATCTCTCCACGGGCTTTTTTTCCAGCGTTAAGAAACGTGGGGGTAGCCATTTGCAGTCTATGAGTAATGTGTTCTTCCGCAATGTTTAGTGCCAGCTCTTCGTCTCCCTGAGCTAAATAAAGGGCCATAAAGGCAATGCGGTCTTCGTATCTTTCGAGATACCTTTCTCCATCACGTGTTTTTAAAGCATACTGGTTATAAAATTTGAAAGCTCCCATAAAACTGTTAAAGCGGAACTTTTTAGTATACAGTTCCTGGAATAATTGCTTAATGAATTCAAAATCATACAGCTTGATAAAGGACTCTTCAATATAGTTGTTTTCGATTAAATAATCGATTTTTTCTTTCAAAGTGTAAAAGAAAACTGTATTCGGGTTAACTTGCTCTAGAAAATACGCTTTGACGGCTTCTTTATCTTTATCAAGAGGGATCTTCCCATCTACAGGAATATTCACCCGGTTATTTAATTCAAAATACGTCACTGCTTTTGGTTTATCTACTTCTTTTATTTTATACAATTGCCTCAAGCTCCTCTTCTATTTTTTTTACATCCAATGAACTGCCCTGAAATTCAAACAGGTGCAGTAGGGGAAGGTCGAATTCTTTACTCAAATCTTTTGCTGTATAACAAAACAGCTGAGCAAAGTTTCGATTCCCTGCGCCGACTATCCCTTTACAGAGGTCTCTGTTTGTCTCATTTTCCAAAAATTCCCTAACGATATCCGATGTTTCTTCGGAATAGGTCGGAACGATTAAAATGAATGGAGTATTAAGCTCTAGATCCAAAGAATTATCTATGGATAATTCTACTGCTGGCTCATTTACTTTATTTACAAACTTGCGCGTATTTCCTACTAAAGACATAAAAACAATCATTGTCTTCCCCCTTCATACTTATAAAAACAAAAAAGACCCTAAAGAAGATAGACTGGTCCCTAGGGTCATAGTAATGTTCTGCCGCGAAACATTAAACGAGTTTAAAAACAGTTAAAAAAAGACCTGACTTAAGCACGTGGCTCTTACAGTGGCGGGACCGTTCCGGATTCTCACCGGATTCCATTTCAAACTGATTTTAATTGTCAAAGAACAACATTATATAGTGTTTTTAATTATAACAAGCACTATATATAGTATGTACAGTAAATAGTATACTCTATTCTTTTAAAAATGCAACTGACAAAATTTAGAAAAAGCTTCTCATTTTTGCGAAAGCTTATCGTGTCAGTATTAATTAGTTTAAAAAAGTTTAGTACAGTGCTCGGATCAGTTCGAGGAATTTACTACACCTAAAGTGTCATTTATATAGTTTGCGACCCAATAAATCATGAAACTCAAATTAATGGGTCGCAAATTAATTTATTGCATCGATATCATAGCTAGTGTGCCTATAACAACCCTCTCATTTACATTAAGTAAACAGAGCTAGCCTTTGAGCTTAAAGTTTTACTTTTCTACTCACTTAAAAAATTCCTGCTCAAAAATATTTCTGCGCAGGAATTAATACAGAGTTATATAAATTTTGCGATTAAGGCATTCACTTTGTCGGCTTCTTCCAAATGAACCCAGTGAGTGCCATTTTCTAAAAAGACCAATCGGCCTTCTTCAATAAATTGGCTGCTTTTTCCCGCTAATTCTTTTCCTAAAAACTGATCCTGTGCGCCCCATATTAATAATGTTGGAAGGGCTACTTTAGCAGGTAGATCTGGCCGGGTCATGCTTTTCATATTCGCTCTGTACCAGTTAATCATTGCTTTCATTGCATTCGGTTTTGACCAGGCCTGACGGTAGAGCTTGAGGTCCTCTTCTGAAAACGCATGGGTTAGACTGGAGCTTTCAAGCATGGTTATCCCTACTTTCCAATTCGAAAGACTGATTAACTTTTCAGGCAACCCACGTAGCTGAAAAAAGACACCATAAGAACTTCTGACTAATTGTGTTAGGTGTTTGATTAGGTGTGTTGGCATCGCTCTTTCATGTGGCGCATTTAAAATCACAACCTGGTCCAGTAAATGGGCGTACTCTCTTGCCATTCTCTAGGAAACAATCCCACCCCAGTCGTGTCCCACAATCGTTGCTTTCTCACGACCCGATGCTTTAATCAAACCAGCTATATCTTTAGTTAGATGACGGATATCATAGTCACTCACTTTTTCTGGCTTGTCGCTTAAATTGTAGCCTCTCTGGTCTGGTGCCCAAACACGAAAGCCTTGATTAGCCAGATAATCTAACTGCTATGCCAGCCATACCAAAATTCTGGAAAACCATCTAAGAGTATCACTAACTTCCCGTCTTTCGGTCCTTTTTGAGCGACGTGCAGCGTGATTCCGTTTGTTTCAATATAAGCATGCTCTACTCCTTCCACTTGCTCAGCTCCTTTTATTATGTATATTCAGTTTAACATGTGCTGACATGTGCTCACATGATTAAGTCTTTCGTTACAGTCTTTTTATAGATTGCTTTCCTTCCTATTTTTGGCTATGCTTTACTTATCCAATTCGAAAGAAAGAAAGGAAAGACTTCCATCATACAACTCTAACGTTATCTTATAAGCCAGAAAACCAGCAGGCCAGATACTTATATAAAAAGGCTGAAGTCGAAAAAGTTGACGGGGTATTCAGTGATGGAGAGTAAGTCGCTCGTATGACTTTTTAAAGGTGGTGAACTAAATGGTTAGAAAAACATATACAGGACAGCACGTTGAATCTTCCGGCCCCTATTCACATGCAGTGGATGCAGGAGAATATGTCTTTTTTTCGGGTCAGACGGCTAAAAATGCAATTGACGCTCCCGATATGACTGGAGATATTTCTGCCCAAACAAAGCAAGTGTTTGATAACTTACGCGACGTCATGGAGCAGGCTAAGATGACCTTTGATGATGTTGTAAAAGTGAATGTGTACTTAACAACGATGAAACATTTTGAAGCAATGAATGATGTCTATCAAATTCAGTTCAAGGACCCTTTCCCAGCCAGAACATGTGTCGCAGTTTTGGAACTGCCTTTAGGAGCGGAAGTGGAAATTGAACTGATTGCTAAAAGGCGATAAAAAATGATGATTAATTAAAGGAGACTAAACATGAGTGCTTTACCTAATTGTCCTCAGTGTGACAGTGACTTAACGTACACTGACGGGAATTTGCTTGTTTGTCCGATGTGTGCCCACGAATGGACAGAAGAAGAACAAGAAGCGATTGACGAAGCAGCTATTGTAAGAGATGTAAATGGGAACGAGCTTTTTGACGGAGATACGGTGACAGTTATTCAAGATATTAAATTATCTGGCTCTTCAAGAATTAAACAAGGGGCTAAAGGAAAAAATTTAAGTATTCTAAGTGAGCCTTACAATGACCATGATATTGAATGTACACTAGACGGCATGGGACGCGTCTATTTAAAATCCCATCTCGTAAAAAAATAGTAAAATAAATAAAGACAATCCCGCTGTTTTCTAGACAGGATTGTCTTTTTTGATTGAATTTATAAAAATTATCATGTGGATAGAAAACTACCCTTTAACAGATGCTCCTGAAACAGCATCTACGGCTACTTCTTCTTTGCTTTCGTTTTTAGAAGCACCAGATACAGCATCTACGTCACCTACAAGAGACTGACCAGTTTGTTCCAAGTACCAGTCTATCACTGGTTTCATGTCTAAAATGTACTCATTAATTCCCACATAGTTCCCTTCTTTGTCATGCATCGCTTGATAGTTATGAACTACAAATTTATCAGGACCGTGAGTGGGAACATTCACACGAACCGCATCTGTTGCGCCCGAACGTAATTGCTGAATGACCCATTCTACATTTTTAAAGGCTTGTTTCGGGTGACATTTAGCTAAAGGATTACCGACTTGTCCAGGTGTACGCGAAGCGAGCATCTCTTCAGCTGGTAAAATATGATTGTAGTATAAGAACTGGTTGTTGTGATCAGCGTATGTCAGTTCCATTGGCATAGAAGCTAAGAAATAATTTATTTGGTCGACCGTTAACAATCCACGGTCCAATTTAACGCAAGTATCCCCTTCGACTGCATTCACTGCTTCAGCCGCTTGTTCCAACCAGTCATCAGCATACATATCTACGCCTTCAATCGTTGTATCAACTTTTCCAGTAGCGTATAAATCGGTTCTACGTCAAATAACGTTGGTGGAGAATAATAATCTTTTTTATTGAAATATTTTAGATAAGTTCTATGGCTCGCTTTAAGCGGCCATAGAACTTGTTTTTATTTGTACTCTATCCTTATGGTTTGGTCTTGGTTTTAAATTAAAATGCAGGATGATGCGATTTTTATAGTTGTTAAAGTTCCTGTAGCCATAGGCTACGCGGTTTAAGACCTTTATTTTGTTATTCATACCTTCTATTCTTCCGTTCGTGTACGGGAAGGTAAAAGTATTTTTGATATGAGGTAAGTGCTTTTTCAATGTCTTGATACTTGTTTTCATATAAGAAGAGAGGCCATTAGAGTAAGCTTGAGTGACTAGCTTCTCAAGACCTTCGTAATCATTCTCGCCTACGGTTTTTATAATCGCTTGATAGACGTCGTAAGTTTCTTTTA
>NZ_BAAACW010000163.1:0-12520 GCF_039521845.1 Alkalibacterium iburiense | reverse complement strand
TTTTTTGACCCCACGCTGGAAGCTTTCCGGAACCCCCGGCATAGCCGAGGGTTTTCAAAGACCATAAAAAAACGCCCTTTAATTTCCTTAAAAGAAAATTAAAGGACGATCGACGTCGTGGTCCCACCTTTATTCGTAACCCAAATAAGCATTACCTCAACACGTTCAAAACTTCTAAACGCTGGCACGATAACGGGTACAACCGATTAGCTTACTCGAGTTTCAGCCTCTAGCTTAGAGATGTGTGTTCAAAGGTATCTAATAGTTACTCTCACCAACCGTAACCTCTCTGAAATAGATAGTCTTCTACTTTTTCTCATCATAGCCTTAAGTGATTTTTTATATAATAGCACAACTTTTATTTTTTGCCAAATAGTTTTTGCCAAAAACTAACTTTTTCTTCTTTAAGTGTCATTAAAGGAACGGTATTTCCTAATATTCTTCGAGCAATATTTCTATACCCTTGAGATGAAACGTGATCTGGATCTAATACAACCGGATTGCCTTTATTGGACGAACGAACAACTTCATCGTCCTCAAAAACAATACCAAGCAATTCTACAGACAAGTGACGTGTAATTTCATCAATATCCATCACATCACCATCTTGCATCATACTTTTACGTATGCGATTAATCACTAGTTTAGGTGCTTGGATAGGTGTTTGTTCAATTAAACCAATAATTCTATCTGCATCTCTTATAGCAGAAATTTCAGGTGTGGTAATAAGTATGGCATCATCTGCCGCTGCAATCGAGTTTTTAAAGCCTTGCTCTATTCCGGCTGGACAGTCAATTAAGACATATTCATAATTATTTTTTAAAGATGAAATAAGCTCTACCACCTGTTCCTCATTGATTGCATTTTTATCTGCATGCTGGGCCGCTGGAAGCAGGAACAATTGATCATTAAATCGTTTATCTTTAATAATGGCTTGATGTAATTTAGCTCTTCCTTCAACGACATCAATAATATCATAAATAATTCTGTTTTCTAATCCTAATATAACATCCAGGTTTCTTAAGCCTATGTCCATATCTACTAAACACACTTTATGTCCTTGAAGGGCAAGTGCTGTTCCAATGTTTGCTGTAGAAGTAGTTTTACCTACTCCTCCTTTTCCAGATGTTATAACGATTGCTTTCCCCATTACATTAACCCTCCTGCATATTTCCCTATTTCTGGTCGAACTGTTTTTAATTTTTGAAGGGGAGATACTTCAATAATATGTAAGTCATTTACATAAACAAATTCAACATCATTCTTTAACTCTTCAGAATCTTCATCTTGTTCAATTACATGAACATTGTCGCCAATTCTCACTTGAGCATTATAACGGAAATTGCCTACAACTATGGCACTTTCTTTTCCACCATATCCCGCATGAGCAATACCTCTCAGTTCACCAATGATAAATATACTCCCAGTTGCTCTCACCGTGCCTCCTGGGTGTACGCCCCCAATTAAAAGCAAATCCCCTTCAGCTTCGACAATTTGACCACTTCTCACCGTCTTAGCCTCTAGGGTCGGGGCCGATTCTATATGCCATTTTAAAGCCTTTTCTACTGAAATAACTTCTGCTTCAAAGGAATGAACTTTGAAATGGTCATCTTCAATGATTTCAGTTAGTTGCGCTTTTTCTTCATTCGTCAATTCTCGCTTACCCGTTTTAACAAAGAATGTAATTTCATGACCGGCAGCTGAGTCTTTTTTTAATTGCATGGTGAGTTCTTTTAATTCTTCTAGAATCGATTCAAAAGAAGCTGACGATTGAATAATTAATTGGTATCCTTCTTTAGTCCCTTTCAGAGACACTGAATTATTCATTAGTTTCACCTCTACATAATAGTCGTTAGTTACATAATTCTATTTTTATTGGGTCGCTCATCTTTCTCCATTTTTATGATTTCCGCTACCTGTTTCAGAGGATAACCCAAAACTACTATAAATATAGTATTCAGTGCTAATGTAGCTCCTAATCTTTCAGCCATAAAAGCTTGTGCTGTTAAAGAAGTCAAATCAAGAACGCGGTAAACAGCAAAAATGAAGAATTCATTTATAGTTAGTAAAATGATGCTAATGAGGATAAGAACCCACAGATGCGTTTCCAAATAAGGACGTAATGTTATAACGAAATAAGTTATAAGCATGAGAACAGTCATATAAATTCCAAGAATACCCGAATAATAACTGTCATAAATAAAACCGAAAACGATGGTTAAAATGTAAATATGTCTTGGCTCTAAATGAAACGCTAGGATGATAACGGTCAGTACAAACAATCTTGGAACCATAATACCGATAGACGTTTGTAATTCTGCCGTGAATAAGGACGTGACTATACCATCAAGAAGTAAAGTTATGAAAAGCAGCACAATAGGGATGAGTATTCTTTTGAAGTTCTGCATTACTCATCCCCACTGTCAGCTAAACGATGAATGATAGTAACGTATCGTATATTGTTAAAATCAGTGGCTGGAGTGACATACACTTCTTGGGCTAAGCCAAATGAGTCCATTCTGACTTCGTCTACTTCACCAATGACTAACCCTCTTGGTATAGCGCCACCTAATCCTGATGTCGTGATCAGCTCTTCTTCATTGATATCTGTTGTAGACGTAATTTGCGACATAATCAGACGATTCGTCTCACTGTCATATCCACTAATGAGTCCGTAAACCACTTCATCCATCACGATTTCAGAAGAGACTTGATTAGAACTTTGATCAACATTCGTTAAAAGCACTACTTTTGAACTGGTGGGATTAACCTCAGAAATACGTCCGACAAGTCCATTCCCAGACATAACCGGCATGCCTATTTCCACTCCATCTTGACTCCCTCTATCCACAATAATTTGATCGACCCAGGTGTCAGGATTTCTAGAAATAACTGTTCCAGATATAGTACGGTAGTCCAATAGTGAACTCTGCAAATTCAATTCTTCCTCTAAACGTTCATTTTCATCTCTTAATACATTCAGTTCAGCTTGTCTTTCATAAATTTGATCAATTTCAGTTTTTAATCGCTGATTTTCTTCATACGTATTCTGCAAGTTTGTGATGGAATCAAATAGTTCCGTTACCGCATTAGCTGGTCTGGAAAATGTTCGACCTAACACAGCAGTGATATCATTTGTCACTTGCTGTAAGAAGGGATTATTCCCTCCACTTCTCAATGACAGAGAAAGAAGAGAAACAAAGAGTATCACACTGATAAGTAGTATAATCATTTTTTTATTTGTAAAAAACTGGTTCAATTGTTACACCTCATATATTTTAACTCTGCTTATTTTACCATACATTTTCTCGATATCGTAGAGGCAGTTTAGTGAACAAATGTGTACAGAAGGACAGGTGTATTCGTCAGTAGACAAGAGGCATACTTTGTCCTAACCAATAAATAAGCGAGAAGTGTGCCTCCTCGCTTGTTTATGCTTATCTCGATTGTTTTTTGTATACATCCATGTGATTTAAAGCTTCTCCCGTTCCGATTGCTACACATTCTAACGGATTACTTGCTACAAATACCGGTACATCTGTCTCTTTGGCGATAACATCGCTCAAATTATTCAATAGAGCGCCCCCACCAGTGAGAACAATTCCTCTATCAATAACGTCTGCTGAAATTTCTGGAGATGTGTCTTCTAAAGTGCCTTTAACAGCAACTATTATACTATCAACAACTTCTTTGATAGCTTCAGCAACATCTTCAGCTTTTATAGTTATGGTTTTTGGAAGACCCGTTAATAAATCACGGCCTCTAATATCCATCGAATCCATTTCTTTTGCGGCTTCAAGGGACGCACTGCCCAATTCCATCTTCACAGCCTCAGCTGTTCTTTCACCAATTAACAAATTATATCGGTTACGAATAAAGTGAATAATTGAAACATCCATTTGATCTCCAGCCATTTTAATGGTACGGCTGCTTACGATACCTCCTAAGGAAATGGTGGCAACATCTGTCGTTCCGCCTCCAATATCCACAACCATACTTCCTGTAGGTTCATTAACAGGTAGACCTGCTCCAATCGCTGCTGCAAAAGGCTCTTCAATTAAATACGCTTCTTTTGCTCCAGCCATTTTAGTCGCATCTATAATGGCTCTTTTTTCAACTTCCGTTCCTCCACCTGGCACACAAACCACCACGAGAGGTTTAGAAGCACTTCTTCCAACAGCTTTTTTAATAAAATATTCCATCATTGAAGCCGTAATATCAAAATCAGCAATAACCCCATCTTTCATCGGACGAATGGCTACAATACTTCCAGGGGTACGACCAATCATTTTTTGAGCATCTTCACCGACTGCCACAACTTCGTCAGTCGTTTTATCAATAGCGACTACAGATGGTTCCCCTAAAACAATGCCTTTTCCCTCAATATAAACGTTCGTATTGGCAGTTCCTAAGTCAATACCAATCCCTTTTTTTCCAAAAAATACCACTAAAAAATCTCCTTTCAACCTTCAAAAACATTTCAAATTTAACTAATCATTTTCATTCTTTAATTGTACCTTTTTCTAGGCCATTATGCACTAGTTGCAATAGACTTTATTTTAATTTTAATATTTGAAACTTAATCCTTACAAAAAGAAACATGGGAAGAAAAATCATTAAAAAACCGAGTAAGCTAGTTAGCTCACTCGGTTAAAAATAGTCTTATTTTAAGTTATTAAGCTTTTTCTACGTTAGCTGCTTGAGGTCCGCGTGCGCCTTCTTCGATATCGAAAGTAACTGCTTGACCTTCTTCTAATGATTTGAATCCTTCTTCGTTAATAGCTGAGAAGTGTACGAATACATCGTCTGCACCTTCGCGCTCGATAAATCCAAATCCTTTTTCTGCGTTAAACCATTTTACTGTACCATTTTCCATGTTTCTATTTCCTCCTCGTGCCTTGAAGCACAATTATATTTCACAAGTTGCTAAAGGTACGAATTGGAATGTTGTTACACATTACTTTTTTCTTTCCCTAACAAATTGCTAATTTAATAGTAACATGAGGTTTTTAAGAATGCAAGTTAAAGCCCTTTTTATTTAAATTTCCTTTTTAGTTGGTAACTCTGGATTTAAGAGCGCTAACATTTTTTATAAGGCCCCATACTCTTTTAAGCTGATATAGGAATCATCCCCTATGATAAAGTGATCCAGGAGGTCAATTCCAATAATATTTCCTGCTTCTTTCATGCGTTGCGTGAATTGAAAATCAGCTTCGGACGGCTCTGGATTTCCCGAGGGATGATTATGTGCAATAATAATACGTGCTGAAGCATACTTAATAGCAGCTTTAAAAATCTCTCTTGGATGAGCAACACTCGTATTTAAGGAACCCTTGAATATGACTTCCTTTTTAATAATTTCATTTTTTGTATTCAGAAACAATCCTAAAACAATCTCTTGTTGTAAGCCATTGAGTTCTTCCATTAACAATTTTCCCACAAATTGAGATGACGTCACCGTCCCTTCTTTCAGTTGGGTTGTTTTAGCCATTCTTTTACCCAATTCAATCATGGCTAACATTTCTATTGCTTTAGCCTTCCCTATACCCGTAATGCTCATTAATTCTTCTAAAGAGGCATGTTTAAAGGTATACAAATCATCGAAGTTAGATAGAACTTGCATACTTAACTGCAACACATTCTGCTCTTTTGTACCTGTTCTCAGAAGTATGGCTAGTAGTTCGTGATTAGCCAAGGCAGCTGGGCCGAAATCTTCCATTCTTTCTCTTGGTCTCGCTTCTTGTGGTACCTCAATAAATTTTTGATTGATCATATCTTTCCTCCTATGTATAAAAAAAGAAGAGGAGGTGTTTTCCTCCCCTTCTATATATACTATCTTTTAAAATCAAAAACCGTTTTTTATCTTTCTAAGAATTTCATGCAAATCATTGCAGATATCTAATGCAAGCTTTCTGGCTTCATCAGTTGGCTGGATTAAATCCGGCACCATTATGACATCTATTCCAGCAGCATGAGCCGCTCGGATACCATTCAAAGAATCTTCGAGTACCACTATCTCAGAATGTTCATAACCTGTAAGCGCAGCTGCTTTTTGAAATATCTCTGGGTGAGGTTTCGAAACCTTTACTTCATCCCCACCTACTATGGCATCAAAGTAATGGGTCAGCTCGGCGTTCTTTAAAAGTGTCTGAACAACCTGTCTTTTAGAGCTGGAAGCCACTATTGTTTTTATGTGGTGTTCTTTTAAATAATCCAGTAGCGGAACTAGCCCTTCTTTTAAAACAGGGTCAGATGAGAATAAGACATCTTCTACATCAGATTCAGCACGCTCAATAAAAGCATCCACTTTTTCTTTTTCAAAGGTTTGGTACATTCCTTCATAGAGATCATCGTCACTCGAACCAATATAATTTTCGTAGAAAGCATAATCAAAAGGAATGCCTACCGATTCTGCTGTAATTTGATTCCCTTTAAAATAGAGAGATTCTGTATCAAACATCAATCCATCCATATCAAAAATGACAGCTTTTTTCATTATCATCCCTCGTTTATTGATTTTAATTTCTCTATCTGTTTGGTGACAGCATTAAATCTTTCTCTATAATCGACACCTTTTTGGCGTTCTTCCTCAACAATGTTATCCGGTGCATTCTGAACAAATTTTTCATTTGCTAATTTCTTCTCTACTCTATCTATTTCTTTTTCCCATTTCTCTTTTTCCTTTTCAAGACGCTGAATTTCTTCACCAATATCAACCAGCCCGGCCAATGGCAAGTAGATTTCTGCCCCAGAAACAACTGCTGACTTCACTTCATCAGGTATGGTTAATTCCGTGTCAATTTGCAAATCAGCAGGGTTACAGAATCTTTCTAGGAATGAACGGTTCTGAACTAAGAAATCTTTTTCCTCTTGGCCTTTAGCTTTAATCAAAATATCTACTTCTTTTGAAAGCGGGCGATTAGCTTCCAATCGAATACTACGAACAGATTTAATGAGGGCGATTAACATTTCCATATTGTTGATTGCTTTTGAATCTTCGAACTCTTCTCTTACCTGAGGGTATGAGGCTAAGACGATAGACTCTCCTTCATGCGGAATATGCTCCCATATCTCTTCAGTTACAAAAGGCATAATTGGATGCAACAGACGTAATGTTTGATCTAATACATGAACCAAGACAGATTTGGTTGTATTTTTTTGTTGCTCTGTTCCTTGCATTAAAATCTCTTTACTCATTTCAATGTACCAGTCACAATAATCATCCCAAATGAACTTATACAATTGACGTCCTGCTTCACCAAATTCAAATTTTTCAAATAGCTCCGTTACTTGACCAACCACTTCATTGAGCCTTGCTAGTATCCATTTATCAGCTATTGACTTTTCACCTGATAAATCACTGTCTTCTAACTTAAACTCTCCTAAATTCATAATGACATAGCGACTGGCATTCCAGATTTTATTGATAAAGTTCCAGGCAGCATCCATTTTTTCATAACTGAAACGAACATCTTGCCCAGGTGCGGATCCATTAGACAAGAACCAGCGCAGGGCATCTGCCCCATACTGATCAATAACTTCCATGGGATCAATCCCGTTCCCCAGCGACTTGCTCATTTTTCTGCCTTGCTCATCGCGTATTAATCCGTGTATCAATACATTTTTAAAAGGAGATTCTCCAGTGAACTCTAAACTTTGGAATATCATACGGCTGACCCAGAAAAAGATGATATCATATCCTGTAACTAATGTACTTGTAGGGAAGTATTTTTTGTAATCTTCGCTATTTTCGTCAGGCCATCCCATGGTAGAGAAGGGCCAAAGAGCTGAACTGAACCACGTATCCAGTACGTCTGTGTCTTGAGTCCAATTTTCTTTGTCTTCTGGAGCATGCTCTCCAACGTAAACCTCACCTGTTTCATTATGATACCAAGCAGGTATACGGTGACCCCACCACAATTGTCTAGAAATAACCCAATCATGAACGTTTTCCATCCAAGTTGTAAATGTCTTCTCGAAGCGTTCAGGTGCAAAGTGAACTTTGTTTTCTGTTTTCTGGTTTTTCAAAGCATTCTCAGCTAGTGGAGTCATTTTAACAAACCATTGAGTAGAGAGTCTAGGTTCCACTACGACACCGGTGCGTTCCGAGTGACCGACACTGTGCTGCATCTCTTCAATTTTAATTAAATACCCTTGTTCTTTTAAATCTTTAACCAATGCTTTTCGCGCTTCAAAACGGTCCATACCTTCATAAGGTCCCGCTAGACTATTCATTGAAGCATCATCATGCATGACGTTGACTTGTTCTAAGTTGTGGCGTTGGCCTATATCAAAGTCATTCGGGTCATGAGCAGGGGTAATTTTAACCACACCTGTCCCGAACTCCCTATCGACATAGTCATCTGCTATGACTTCCAATTCTCTATTTAATATGGGCAAGAGTACTTTTTTACCAATCAAATGCTGGTAGCGCTCATCTTCAGGATGTACTGCAACAGCCGTGTCACCTAGCATTGTTTCAGGACGAGTCGTAGCAATTTCTACCCCACCTTCTCCGTCAGCTAAAGGATATTGAATGTGGTAAAAAGCCCCGTTAACCTCTTTATGTTCCACTTCGATATCAGACAGTGCCGTTTGAGCTTTAGGATCCCAATTAATAATATATTCACCGCGGTAAATTAATCCTTTATTGTATAAATCAACAAATACTTTATTCACAGCTTTATTTAAACCTTCATCTAAAGTAAATCTTTCTCTTGAATAATCAACAGAAATGCCCACTTTTGCCCACTGTTTTCTGATTTCTTCAGCATAATCTTCTTTCCATTCCCAAACTTTGTCTAAGAATTTTTCCCGACCTAAATCATGCCTTGATATATTTTGCTGAGCCAATTTTTCTTCTACTTTAGCCTGTGTCGCTATGCCGGCATGGTCCATACCCGGTAGCCATAGCGTATCGTATCCTTGCATCCTCTTTTGACGGATAATAATATCTTGAAGCGTGGTGTCCCAAGCATGACCTAAATGCAGTTTCCCGGTAACATTGGGAGGCGGAATAACAATTGAATAAGGCTCGGTTCCCTTTTCATTTGGTCTAAACAAATCTTTTTCAAGCCATTTCTCATAACGACCTTCTTCTACTTTACTTGGTTCATACTTTTTGGACATAGTTAAATTATCTTCCATTGCTGGTCACTCCTTCTTAAGTTTTACATTTTCTATACAAAAAAGCACTCATCCTATTATATAAAGGACGAGTGCTTCGCGGTACCACCTTAATTATTAGGGTCATGAACCCTAATCTCTTAATAACGGATATAGTGTTCCGTCATTCCACATGCAGTTACTCCACTTCACTGCAAAAGCTCACAAGCTACATTCTTAAAATAACTATTAGGGATTTCCACCACACACCCATTCTCTGAAATAGTCTATTTTAATACTCCTCTTGCTCAACGCTTCTATTTAATTTAATTCTGCTTCTTCGTGTCTAGCCGCTGACAAAGCTTCTTCATAATTTGGATCTTCAGCCATTTCTTTAACCACTTCTCTATAAACAACCTGGCCTTCTCTGTTTAATACGAAAACAGCTCGAGCGACTTTATCAATATCCTCAATGTATAAGCCATAGGTCTTAGCAAAAGAACGGTCATCGTCATGAAGTAATTCTGTCGCAATCTCTTTATCTGATGCCCATTCTTTCTGTTGATCCGTTGTATTAGCTGAGATAGAAAGAACCCGAGTGTTTTTCAGATCTTTCGCTTTATCATTAAATGTATCCGTCTGTCTCGCACAAGTGCTTGTTTCAATGTCTGGGAAAGTACTGAGAATAACTACTTCGCCCTTATAGTCAGAGAGCTCTACCGGCTTGTCATTTAAGTCTTTCAGTGTAAATGAAGGTGCCATATCTCCTACTTGAGGGGCCTCACCATTTGTTTGAAATTTTTCGCCTTTTAATGTTACGTCCATTTTATTCCCTTCTTTCTCATATTATACTTCTAGTGTACCTGTTTAGAAAGGAGGTTTGCAACTAAAACATTATAATAAGGACTCAAACAAATTATCTTGCTGGTCACTTGTGTTGTCATGAGTAGTGATATGGTCAATTTTCAACCCATCTAATGCATTTTGAACCAACTGCTCAATATCTAAAGCTTTCTCCAACTCTTTCACTTTATCCAGTTTCGGCTTAGTCTTAGGCTTCACTGGCGCAAAAACTGTACAGCAATCTTCAAAAGGCTGAACAGCCAATTCAAATGTATCAATTTGTTTGGCAATATCTATTATCTCATTTTTATCCATAGAAATTAATGGACGTAATATCGGAGTGGAGGTTACCTCATTAATTGCGAGCATACTTTCCAATGTCTGGGAGGCTACTTGTCCGAGTGATTCTCCGTTTGCAATAGCTAAGCTGTCTCGTCTTTTGCGTATCTCATCTGTTAGTCTGAGCATCATTCGACGTGTGACAGTCATAGAATAACTATCAGGTATCTCTTTCTTTATCGCTTCTTGAATTTCTGTAAAAGGCACTTCTATAAATTGAATAGGTCCTGCATAACGAGCCAGTTTAGAAGTAAGATCTTTTGCCTTCTGTAAAGCCTGGGGACTGGTGTAAGGAGGACTATGAAAATGCACAGCCTCTATTGTCATCCCGCGTTTAAGAGCCAAGTACCCTGCTACCGGAGAGTCTATCCCACCGGATAACATCAGCATGCCTTTGCCAGCAGTTCCTACAGGTAGACCTCCTAGTCCTAAAATAGTATCCACTGATATATAAATCCCATTGTGTCTGATTTCTACACGGGCTGTAATATCAGGGTTCTTCATTTGGACGACGCTGTCTTCATAGGCTTCAGCTACAGTTTTTCCTAGTAATCTATTCAAATCATTCGTATCATATTCAAATTCATGGTCTGATCGACGGGTATTAATCTTAAAGGACATCCCTTTTTCATAATGACGACCGATCAGACTAACGACTGCTTTCTTTGCTTCTTCCAGTGATTTCTCTACTTTAACGACAGGAGAAAAAGATTGAATGCCGAAAACATCTTTTAATTCTTCCATAACCAAATCGGCCTCTTCTCCGTTTAATGTAATATACATACGATCACGATTTGATTTTACTTCTAGCTGTTTAAAAGGCTTCAATTTGTTTTTTACATTATTTAACAACTTTTTTATGAAATACTTTTTATTTTTTCCTTTTGTGGATAATTCGCCGTAACGCAGCATTATTTCAGTTACTTGCAACGAAACCATCCTTTCTAATTTAATTTATTTCCTTGAGTTGCTCATAGATCTTGTCAAAGACCGTTTTAAACTGTTCTATTTCTTCCCTAGTGTTTTGCATACTTAAACTTATGCGTACAGCTGTTTCTGCTTCTTTTTTTGTATAGCCCATTCCAGTTATAGACTGACCTTTGTCTTTTCTCTTGCTTGAACAAGCACTCGTTGTAGAAACATAGATACCTTCTTTTTCTAATGCATGCACGACAATTTCTCCTCTTATATTTTGTATCCCAAAACATAATACATGGGGAGACGCTGATTCTGGACTAAAAAGAGTGACTTTTTCTTTTTCTTCTAGATAACACGTCAGGGCTTCTTTTAATTGAGTGAGTTTCACCTGTTTATCTTGACTGTTTTCAGTGGCTAACCTAAAGGCCTTCGCCATGGCTGCTACACCTGGCACATTCTCTGTACCACTTCTACGTCCGCTTTCCTGGCCCCCGCCGTTAATCAAAGGCATTAATTGACGGCCTTTTTTAATATAAATAAATCCTGTCCCTTTAGGTGCATTGAATTTGTGCCCAGAAAAAACAGCCAAGTCAATTCTAGACTGACCCAGTTCTAAATCGAGTAAGCCTACTGACTGAACAGCATCCACATGAAAGTGGATAGCAGGGTAATCTTCTAGTATCTTTCCGATTTCTTTTAAAGGTTGGATGCTACCTGTTTCATTATTAATAGCCATGATAGACACAAGGACCGTGTCTTCTCGTAAAGCATCTTTTAACTCCGCAGGGTTTACTTTCCCCTCTTCATTAATTGGTAAATATGTGACTTCCCATCCTAATAACTCTAGTTGCTCCATTGTTTTTAAAACAGCAGGATGCTCGATTGAGGAAGTGATGATATGTTTTCCGAACGCTCTTTTTTCAAAAGCTGTTCCTTTTATTGCCCAATTATCTCCTTCCGTTCCTCCGCTTGTAAAAAATACTTCTGCTGGTTCGACATTTAACAGTGATGCAATTTGTTTCCTTGATTGGTTCAGCAATCCTGTAGTCATTTCTCCTAGTTCATGCAAGCTAGACGGGTTACCAAAAAGTTTTTGACTAACTTCGATATATGAAGAAAGTACAGATTCGTTTACTTTAGTTGTAGCTGCATTATCAAAATATATCATAATTAACCTCCTAGCTTTCGTGTCCTAAACCTTATATATTATATCAGAAATCTTTCTAGCTTCAAGCTTAATTTAGATTTGAATTTACCCTTTTTACGTAAATAAAATTTTGGAAGTGCCAAATATAGACAAACAAGCTCGTTTAAT
>NZ_BAAACW010000162.1:0-795 GCF_039521845.1 Alkalibacterium iburiense | reverse complement strand
TCCTATTTGGGAATATCATACCTTCGAACAGGAATAATCTGATTTTTCATAGAACTTTTGGCATTACCATTTCACTTGTATTTTATAGTTATTTACTCATTTACTTTGAATGACTCTTATGCAAGGAGGTAAATAATTGAATATATTTGTATAAGGCCAGTATCTGAAACGCGCTTGCAGAAGTTACGAGCAAGTATATAGTCTCTTGAGACAGATTAGGCATAAATACGGCAATCACCATGGTTAGATAAAAGACGATAGTGGCTACTTTTCCATACCATTTTGATCCATCTAACGTAATGCTTTTTCGATATAAGCGCAGATTTTCAATGAGCATATAGCTTTCTTTAACAATAAATAAAAGCAACAAAACAGAAAAAATGGGCCACTTGAACATTAAAACAGTAACAACAGCAACTTGAGTCAACTTATCAGCTACTGGATCGATTAACTGCCCTATTTTTGTACCCATGTTAAATCGACGAGCAATAAATCCATCCAGGGCGTCAGTGACACCAGACAACACTAGAATACCCGAAGACCACATATATTCCTCTTTGGTTTCTGCAGTCGCATAATAATAAACAAAAAACGGAATTAAAACTAATCTAAAATAAGATAAGAGATTGGGTATGGAGAACCAATCTTTCGTTTGCACATCTCTCAATCTATTCAGCCAACCTTTCATCTTCTGATTTGCTGCCGATTTCTTCATAGTATGCAATATTATGATTATGGTGTCAAAACCCCATAATTTTAAGCACTTAATCAACTTGAAATGCTCAAAAGTATACA
>NZ_BAAACW010000161.1:0-2776 GCF_039521845.1 Alkalibacterium iburiense | reverse complement strand
GAGAAAACCACATGTGAGGAATGTAACAAGTAGTAAGTACTAGTTCTTTTTAATTTAATGCAACACTAGTGATATTTAGGCAATTCTCTAATCTTATAAATTGTAGTTTATTTCTAATTAGTTAATTAAAATCTATATTCTTTAAATTGTTTTTATAAAATAATAAACATATAGGAAGTGATCTATAATCACTTCCTATGTGCTTTTTTTTTAGTTGTGTTCTTGGTACAACTCGTTAAACTCTTCTATTACTTGTTCTCCACCAGAATCAAACCATCGATCTACCGCAGCATACCATTCATCTTCACTAATTTGACCAGCAACATATAAAACTCTTGCATCGCTTATGATTTCATTTAACTGCTGGCCTCTTGTTGTGTAAGTTTCAGAAACAAATGGTGCTGCTTCGTTATGAACTGCTGCTGCTTCGTTCATTTCCATTAATCTCAATCTTTCTTTCTGCAACGGATTAACTACTACTGGTTCTAACATTCCATCTCCGTATGTTGATATTTGTCCCATCTCATAAGCTCTCAAATTGAGTGCTTCTTCTGTTTCAATTGGAACCAAATAACCGTCCTCATTTACTTCATATGTTACACCTTCGATACCATGATTTAACGCATTCAAACCATCAGCAGATGATAAATTATCCAAGTAACCTAAAACTTCAATTAATTCTTCTTCTGTTTGAACAGAAGTTTTAGGAATAGCTATAAACCCTGCATAACCTTCCGTAGGAAACCCGTACTCTTGATCGTCTAGAGGACTTCTTAAAGTACCTGTATTTTCCATGAAATGGGCATCATCTCTTTCTACTCCTTCTGAATCAGCAAAAAGATTATTTAATCTCATTGTGTTTGAATAAGTAGCAACCATACTTCCACCATTACCATTAAAGATTTCACTTTCTAAATCATCAGGACTTAAAGTTGTGAAATCTGGATTCACTAAACCTTCTTCTACTAGACCTTTAAACCAATCAAGGGATGCTTTGTATTCTTCAGTAGTAAATGAAGGAATAAACTCACCGTCTTCAATTGCCCATTGATTTGGTGCCCCAAACCACACATGTGCTACATCTAAAACTGCATGTATATTTGATTCCATTAAACCATATGTGTCATCTGCCCCGGAACCATTTGGATCATCAAATGTAAAGGCTCTCAAAACTTCTGTGTATTCGTCGATTGTTTCAGGAACATCTAAATCAAGATTTTCTAACCAATCTTTACGCATCAATGCAGTATGTCTCATCACATCCCTACCTCGATAGATACCATATACTCGACCATTTACTGAAGCATTATTTAAAACATCAGGATTATAGGTGCTTAGATGATCAAAATCATCTAAATAATCAGTTAGGTCCCAAAAGGCTCCCGCTTCAGCAGAGTTTAAGAACCCTGGAGTTTTACCTTGAATAACCATTAGTTCTGGAATATCAGTTGAAGCAAGAGTAACATTCATTCTGTCTTCATAATTACTGTTCGGTACCCAATTTATATCCAGGTCTACACCAGCTACTTCTTCAACATTAAGTTCCCATTCATTATCAGCAGGTGGAGCTGTTGTTTCAAAGGTAGGAGCCATTACTGTTAGAGATTCAAAATAAGTACCTGCTTCTACACTTGTTTCGTCCGTGTTGTTATCGTTCCCATTATTAGTGCTTTCAGCCGTTTCTCCATCACCATTACCACATGCCATTAGTATCAAAGAAGATAACATGACTACGGTCGATAATTTTTTATTTAACTTAATCAAATTACACACTCCTAATTTGTATTTGAAATGATCATTTCAACTTTCATGTTAAAGCGTTTTCATCAAAAAAACAATATCATTTTTTTGCTTAGAAAATTTCATTGTAAATGTTTAATTATAGCTGTTAGTTGTGCATTTTATAAGAATTAATATCACAATTTTGCATCAATAGTATAATGTCTTAATACCTATATTCTTTAAATGAATACATTATCAAATTCTATTTATCCTTATTTATCATCTGTTCGTTTCTAACAAAAGATGAATAGCACAACCCCATAATTCCATAAACTAAAGCACTGAGAAATAACAAAAGAGAGTATGGGAAGAAAACATAAGTTAAATAGGAAATGAGTACAATCCAGAATACAATAAGTATTGTTGGCAAAGGCTGTATTACTGTTAATATAATAGCTGTTCTTATATATTTTAAAATAGTCAATTCATAGTGTACAAAGAGAGATAAAAAGTAAGATACAACAATAATTGATACAATAGCTATCACAATAGTGGCCCCGTTAATAAACTGTAATATGGGTTCCATTCTAAAATTAGTAAAACGATAGTTAACTAGTAACATGTAAAAATATAAAGCTATAGACCATCCTATAATATTTCCTTTAATAAAATGTTTTTTATATGAAGAAAAGAAAAAAATTATCAAATCTTTATCGTTTCCTATCCCACTGATCAACTGTTTTCTAATTGTATCAAAAAGAGCAACCGTACTTGGACCAAAACCAAATAAGAAAATGCCCAGTATAGTAAAAGCTAACCATAATAAATTTAGTAAAAACAAGCGGTATAAAAAATCAAATGCAGTGTATAGTTTAGTTACAAACTCAACTTTGCCCATGTGTTTCTCCTTTCGATTTCTTTAGCTTACTGTTAGAACATAACGTAAGATTAGAATCAGTTTGAACATATAATTTAAAAGTTAATATTATGATTATGGTGTCAAAACCCCATAATTTTAAGCACTTAATCAACTTGAAATGCTCAAAAGTATACA
>NZ_BAAACW010000160.1:0-2869 GCF_039521845.1 Alkalibacterium iburiense | reverse complement strand
CCTTTTTTGTTTGTTCAAGCTTCTAAGATTTTCGTTGCAATACTATCTACTTTTATATTGCCATAAACAGGAAGTCACACATACGACTTCTCCTGATCGTGACAAGGCAGAAATGGCCTTAATTGAAGAGATGATGACAAGGAAAAAACCGATTTTAGGTGTGTGTCGAGGCATGCAATTACTGAATGTCGTTTTTGGTGGAACCTTGCATCAAGATTTGAGTGAAAGGGAAGGTACTTATGAAAAGCACGAACAAGATATTCCTGCCGACCAGACCATTCACCAGGTGAAGGTGGACCCGAATTCTTACCTGGGAACTATTTTACCAGAAGAACTGCCCGTCAATTCCCTGCACCATCAAATCATCAATGAGTTAGGTGAGGGTCTCCGAGCAACGGCTGTTTCAGAAGATGGGGTGATTGAAGCAGTAGAATCGGAAGATCCAAATCAAAATTTTATTGCCATACAGTGGCATCCGGAAAGTACTCATGCGGCTGACACTCATTCTTTAGTTTTGTTTGAGGACTTGGTTGAACGTGCGAGAAAGCATGCGCTGAACTAATTTAACTCAAACATTCATTAAATTAGAGAGTACTGTGGCTTATTATTGTTCCCAATTAACGTGGGTTATACTCACGAAATAGATGATGAGGGTAAAGGTACATTCTTACAATTAAAGAAGAAGCATGTACGATGGATGAATTTGATTTATGGATAAAGTCCACCCCAAATAATAGGCTTGCACATAATAAAGAGCTGCTTAAGGCGTTAAATCATATTGGGGAATAGTATATTTTATTGTTGAGAAGTAGTATAATATACTATACAAGAGAAAGGAGAGGTTGTCCTATGGCAAATATAAAGGTAAGAGTCAGAAATGAATATAATGTAAGTACTAACGAAACATTAGACATTAATAAGGTAATCAGAAATAAACGTTTTGGCAATAGAACGGCAACCGATCTTAGTCGCAAACGGCCACGTAACAAAAATGAAGAACGTACCCTCAGAAGGTGGGAAGCTGAGCGAGGCGGAGTAAAAATTGGAACCATTTAATTATATAATTATTGACGAAGAGCTCCGTTCAATCTGACGGTGCTTCTTTTTACTTTAATGAAGAAAAAATAAAGTGATATTAAATTGGTTAAGTATGTTGAATATCTTAGACAAATAAAATGAATTTATTTCAATACTCAAGTATGAATTAGAATCAAAGTCTGTTTATTAGACAGTTATTTTTATGAATAGTTAATAATGACCATTTACGACGCAACTAAAGCTCTAATGTTTTGTAGATGACTTTTGTCATCCATAGGTTAAAAGCTCTCCACAAATAAAGATATATAATCGATACGTAACACTATTAGAAGTCATTTTGCAAATAAAAAATAGATAATTGCCAATAATGTAGATTCAAGGAAGGAGACATACTATGTCAGATGCTGTATATGAAAAATTACAAGATTTAATAGAAAATATGGATAAAATACAAGAACAGCTACGGCCATGGACACAGGAAGCAAACATATTTAATATTCTAAAAATTTCGAATCAAGAAATTAGGCACAGTAATTTTTTAGCTTATTTATTTAATCCATCTGCTTCGCATGGTTTTAAAGATGCTTTTTTCAAAGAGTTTTTAATTAAATTCCATAAAACAAATAAACATTTCTTTCAGCAAGAATTAGAGATTAATGTATTTGATTTAATTTTAGGGGATTTTGATGATGTCTTCGTTTACAGGGAACTTCATAATATTGATTTATTATTGGTATCAGAAAAAAATAAACTGGTAGTTTGCATTGAAAACAAAATTGAAGCATCTGAATCTCCTCATCAGTTGAAAAAGTACGAGAATTATGTCGTCAACCATTATCCAGATTACGACAAGTTATTTATCTTCTTAAATACAGACGGTACAGCACCTTCCAGAGGAAGTTGGGGGACAATTACTTATACGGAAGTTATAGAAATTCTAAATAAAATAATAGCCGATTACGAATTAATTTCTAAAGTGGAAATTCTGATTATTGATTATATTAAGATGATAAGGAGAAATATTTTAATGGATGATGAATTAAGAAAAATATGTCGGAGAATTTACATTGAATACCAAGAAGCACTGGATTTAATATATGAAGTCAAACCTGATATTAATTCCACCATGCACGAGATTATTCTGGAAGTATTAACGGAATTAAAAGAAGAAAATAAAATAATATTTGAGGAACAGTATTCTTCAAAAACAATGTTGCGATTTCAAATAGAGGAGTTAGACAAAGTTTTTCCACAATTTCCTGATGGCATAAACAGTGGGTGGAAAGATCAGAAAAGCTATTTTGTAGAGGTGGGGAATAAGTCGGACTCCTTACGAGTATCGGTAGCGTTTAATTCCGGAAACAGCGATAGTATACGAAGGGATGTGAGTAAAAAATTGTCACTCATAAATCAAAGGAAAAAAAATACCAATTGGACTTGGTGGACAGTGGGTAGCTCACACCTTTTCCCAAACAGTAAAGATTATCTTGATAATTTATTGAACCATATAAATGAAAACGGTCATGAACAAGTCACTTTTGAAGTCAAGGAAAGTATTGAAGGTCATATTGAACGTATTAAAAAGTTGTTTGCACCATTGATTGAAGAAAACAAAAGTTAAACTGGATATAAAAAGCTCCGTAACTTTAGAGTTTGAAACATGATTTCTAACAGTAGTATGTAAAAGCTGTACACGAAAAGTTCAATAGAGATCACTAGTGTTGCATTAAAAATTTAACTATTCCATGGCATAAAAAAATCCTTTATACTAGTACTTGGATGACTTATCCAAGACCAATACAAAGGATCTACACATGGATAAGTATAATAC
>NZ_BAAACW010000159.1:0-1343 GCF_039521845.1 Alkalibacterium iburiense | reverse complement strand
ACATTCTCAACACTCCTTCATTTTCGAAACGCTTACATATATTATACTAAAAACCCCCTATTCTATCTATCGAAATCATAGGTAGAATAGGGGTTTTTCAGCAGTCTCGGTAGTCATTCCCCTCCCTTTTTTTATATTTTGATTACTGAATCAATAGAGCGCTCACTAAAATAACAGTTGTCATAACCCATATGGCATTAGCCGGCGGGTCAATATGTGTATCTCCATGAATCAAGAACAGACGGGCTAATACTTCCCCTAAAATTCCTGCAATGACTCCGAATATAATACCAACCAGTAAGGAACCGAATGTTGTGGCTCCTAGGGCTGCAATAATGGCCATATGGTGAGTAATGGGGATTTTACCACCAAACTGGAAGAAGATGAGAGACATCGCAGCCAGCCCGAAACCAAAGAAATTCGCTGCTTCTGGGGCAACGGGTTCAATGGCTAAAGCTGCCCAGGCTGATAGGATACTCACGCCTAATCCAATGGTAATATTCTGTAGCCATTCCTGTTGGTACTCTACCCAAACCTGTTCTCCTCCAGGAGTGAATCGTCCTCTCTTTTCCGCTTCTTCACTGACTGAAAACAGGCCATTGTGACCGAAGATTAAGCGTGCTATAACGGCAGATATAACGACTGTTAACGCAATGGTGTCTGTATAGTCTCCTACTACAGCTACTAATCCGGCATTAATTAAATAGCCTAAGGCCCCGAATAGTCCACCAACGAGTAAAACAATGGGCTTGTCTAATCCAGATAGCGACGTTAAGATATCTTTACCGTCTTCCATGTACTTCTTATTTGCTGCATAAGCCACTGCCGCTACTCCGCCGCCGAAAGCTGTATGAGGTCCGAACAAAGGGCCGAATCCCCAGTTGTTTATCACATCAAAGCTGGTGTTTCCAAATACCGCTATCGTGCCAAGTACGACAAATACGCCCGTTAAAATAAAAGCTGGCAAGGCTCCAATGGCCGCTCCAAATAAGCCTGCCCCGAATGATGCCAGTAAATCAACCCAACTAAACTCCATAATACCCTCTCCTTATTATGAGTGTTTGCTTACCTACTCTTCTTCTAAATTCAGTGTACCATTCACGCCAAAACAGACAAAGATATTTTACTCGACATCGGTTAGTTTATTAAAAAAAGCTTCGGCTACGCCTTCGCCCTTTTGGGATAGTGCGTAGCCATTACTTTTTCAGTTCTGAATTATCGTAGACGATACCGTGAATACTCTTATAGTAAACAGGAACCATCTCATTTCCAAATCTTTCACAACTAAATCTAGGTGGATCCATTGGGTCTCCACCATCTAGAACATCAAATTGTTTGACTAT
>NZ_BAAACW010000158.1:0-11151 GCF_039521845.1 Alkalibacterium iburiense | reverse complement strand
CATTTTTAAACCCCGGTAAATCCCTTAGTGTAGGGATTTATCGGGGTTTTGGGTGTTAAAGATGAGATTATACCATACAAATGGGTTGGAATAAAGTTTAATTGGACATTTGGTCATCTTTTGTGTTAATTGTTCGCCTTTTTAGGCTAACTAATCAGATGATTCGTTTTCTTCTTCCATTTCTGCTTCATTTTCAGTCGCTTCTAAATGATCAGGATTTCGGTCATCAGGAAAACTAAAGACGATTTCATTATCTTTTGTTAAATAGTATTCACTGCGTGCTAGTTTCGCTACATATTCTTCATCTTCCAGTAACCCAATGTAATACTCTAATTCCGCTTGGTCTAAATTTAAAGATTCTAATTCTGCTTCAGCTACTGCTTTTTGTTCTTCTAGTTCACCCAGCTTAAAGTAGTTTCTAACCAGTGTGCTGCTGATCAATAGGATTAAGAAAATACCTACAGCGACAATCAGTTTCATTCGACGCTTTAATTTACGCTTACGCTTATACTCCCGAATATCTGCTAACGTTTTATGTTGTATGTAAGGATTGTTCATTCGAGCAATACTCGATTTCTTATTTTCCATTTTTATTGCTCCTCTTCCTTTTAGTTTTCGTGCTTAAAGTATAACAAGAAAGGAAGTGTATTAAAAGATGCTTTGTGTGTTTATATTAAGAAGAATATTAAAAAAAGACACATCATCTGATGTGCCTTCACGGTCTCTCTACTCGGACGTTTCTTTATAGGTTTCTTCAATGACTGTGTACAACTCTTTGGCTTCATCTTTTTTCGTTGTATCTTTAATATCATCTACCGATACCTTTAAAGTCTTGTTTCCAAATTGGATGGTCAATTCATCTCCAATGGCTACTTTACTTGATGACTTCGCTTTTTGACCATTAATTAAAATACGGTCTTTGTCGGCAATCTCTTTTGCGACAGAACGTCTTTTGATAATTCGAGATACTTTTAAATATTTATCTAGTCTCATCTTTCATCCTCTTTTCTTCTTCTTTTATTTTTTGCCAGAGGGCATCGACTTCTTCCACCGTCGTTGCTTTTACCCCGTCAAAGACGTGTGGATGTCGGCGCCTGATTTTACGGTTAATTTCAGTCAGGACATCCTCGAAAGTAAATATGCCTTCTTTTTCAGCCGTATTCGTTTGATATAGGATTTGAAGAAGAACATCTCCCAATTCTTCTATAGAATTGTCTATATCCTCATTCTCTATCGCTTCAATTAATTCATTTGTTTCCTCTTTAAAGTAAGTCACCAGATCTTGAGGGGTCTGTTCATTAATCCAGACATCCCCATCCGGAGAGGTAATCTTGTCAATGTAATACTGTAAAGTCGAAAGAGAAGTCACCTGCTCGTCTCGCTCTAGAGGGGGAATGTAAAGGGATCTTAAATTATATATACCGTCAAACCGGTCTATTTCAAACAATGGCATCCACTGGACCTTTTCCTCTTTACTTCCCGCAGCATCTACTACCGCCACTTCATGGTCGGCAGGGTATTTCTCCATTAAGGTCAACTTGACCTCTCCTGCCATTAAGGCATTGAAGACTTGCATCACGATGATGTGCTGCCCTGTCTGCAAATCATCCGCATTTAAATCAAAAGAATCCACTAACTGGAACCCTTCTATCGGATCGACTTGTACAGATAGAAACAAGTCATCCAAAAAACTCGCGCCTCCGATGACATCCACCTGTTCGTACTGTTTCAGTAATTCTGTGACTGTTTTTTCCGCAACCATCGGATGTCCAGGCACCGCATATAAAACAGGTTTGGACTGAGCCTCATGAATTAATGTCGATACAATGGATTCATACACACGATTAAAGTCTTTTTCGTTTCTTTCATAGATAGCATCGAATGTTTGGAAAGACAATCCTTCTTCTTCGAGCTCAGCTACCGCTGGATGATCTTTGGTCCGCATAAAGATAGTGGAATGTTTCTTTAACTCTTTTTCTACTTTGATAGGCATCTGATCTTTATCACCCGGTCCTAGACCCACTATAGTAATGGTATGCATAAAAGCCTCCCTTCTTGTTTCCTTTAAAATTGTCTGTTCTATTCGTCTGTCGCAGAAGACACGTTAGCCGCTTCTGCTTTTTCTTTCTCTTTTATGGTTTCCATAACCTCTGCACAATTTCTGGCAAAGAGGATGAGACTGTCTAGCCATTCATTATCCTTTATGCGTCTCGGTAATTTAAATTCGATTTGCAGGCTACCTTCCCCTTGCATATCGGTTTTAAGAGAAATATCTTTCAGAGCTTTAAAGACTTCTGGTAAAGGCATAGCTTTTGTTCCTTCAGATGAGAAAGTGACGGTAACCTTTGCATTTTCTCGTTTGATTGTTTCAATTAAGGCTCTTTCACTATGCAGTTTCAGTAACCCAACTGAAAGCAAATCCGCTACTTCCTGAGGGTACTCTCCGAATCGATCGATAAGCTCGTCTTGTAACTCCACATAATCTTCTTCTGATGAAAATTGACGAATGCGTTTGTACAGCTCAATTTTCTGACGTTCATCTTCCACGTAAGTTCCAGGCAGATAAGCGTCGACTGATAAGTCCATTTCCACCACTGTTTTTTGAGCAGACTTGTCTCCACGTTTTCTTGCCACAGCCTCAGATAGCATTTGAGAGTATAAATCATATCCAACACTATCAATAAAGCCGTGCTGCTGTTGGCCAAGCAAGTTTCCTGCTCCACGAATGGCCAGGTCACGCATGGCGATTTTAAAACCTGATCCTAATTCCGTAAAGTCTTTAATCGCCTGAAGCCGTTTTTCACTGACTTCTGTCAGGATTTTGTTGGGCTGATGCATAAAGTAAGCATAGGCAATACGGCTGCTTCGACCAACACGTCCTCTTAACTGGTAAAGCTGAGATAAGCCCATCCGGTCTGCATCTTCTACGATAAGGGTATTAACATTTGGCATGTCCACACCCGTTTCTATGATGGTTGTTGTAACGAGGACATCATAATCTCCCTGAATAAATTCATATAGGACATTTTCCAGCTGGTTTTCTGTCATCTGACCGTGAGCAATGGCTACACGCGTTCCTGGGACGAGCTGTCTAAGCTCTTCTGCTCTTTGCTCAATCGTGCTGACGCGATTATGCAAGAAGAAGACTTGTCCGCCTCTTGCCATTTCTCTTTCGATTGCTTCTGCGATAACCGCTCCGTTTAATTCAAGGACATAGGTTTGAACAGGGTAACGATTGGCTGGAGGGGTTTCGATAACAGATAGATCCCTCACTCCCAGCATAGACATATGAAGCGTTCTTGGGATAGGAGTCGCTGTTAAGGTCAACACATCCACTTCATTTTTCAACTGCTTCAAGCGTTCCTTATGCTTGACACCAAAACGCTGCTCCTCATCCACTATTAACAAGCCTAAATCTTGAAATATGACGTCTTTGGACAGAATACGGTGTGTCCCAACGACTACATCAACTTGTCCCTTTTTCAACTTATCCGTGGTTTCTTTGAGTTGCTTACTGGTTCGAAAGCGACTCATTAATCCAATTTCAACAGGAAAGTCTGCAAAACGTTCCATCATCGTTTCATAATGCTGCTGGGCCAGGACAGTTGTCGGTACAAGAAAAGCCACTTGCTTGCCATCTTGAACAGCTTTGAAAATAGCTCGTATCGCTACTTCTGTCTTACCATACCCTACATCTCCGACTAAGAGACGATCCATCGGTCTTGGTTTTTCCATGTCTCGCTTGATTTCTTTTATGGATCGCAATTGATCCTCTGTTTCTGAATAAGGAAACGCATCATCAAACTCCTGCTGGTAAGCATCGTCTTTAGAAAACGCATATCCTTTTTTTCGTTCTCTTTCAGCATATAATTCAATCAACTCATCCGCAATGTCTTCTACTTGTGAAGCTACCCGTTTTTTCGTTTTCGCCCAGGATGTTCCACCGAGCTTGTTAATTTTCGGTGTCTTCCCTTCAGACGACACATATTTTTGAAGCAGATTTATCTGAGTAACTGGAATAAAGAGTTTAGACGAGTCTTTATAGACGACCGATAAGTAATCCTGATGAATGCCGCCTATCTCCATCGTTTCCATCCCTGTATACTGACCAATTCCGTGGTTGACATGAACCACGTAGTCGCCTTTGCTCAGTTCTGTGTAACTTTTCAGTCTCTCGGCATTGGAAATATTCTGACTTCTTACTTTTTTCTTCGGTACACGGTTAAACAATTCTTTTTCTGTTAAAACAGCAAGTTTTTCTAAAGGCAGTTCAAAGCCGTTCTGCACACTGCCACTTACCACTTGAGTGGTGCCTTCTCGAATGTGCTCTTCATCAGATAGAGTGCTTGGAATTTCAAAATTGAGTAAGGTCTGGTGAACTTTCTGAGCTCTTTCTTCATTTTCCGTCATCACAACGACGGTATAGCCCTGCTTGTTCCATCTCTCCATTTCCGTTTTTACTAAAGGCATCTGGCCAAAGAATTTCTGCATGGTACGGAATTGAAACGGATGAATAGCATCCAGTTTTAATCCCTTCATTCCTTTTTGGAATAAAGCGAAGTGGAGCTGTTTTTGAGGAGCTTTTTTCAACGTGTCCCTAAAGGATAGAGAAAAACGCTGGTTATAAAGAATATTTCCTTGTTCAAGCTGAGTTCTTACCCATTCCGCTTCTTCTTGGTCTAAAAGAGCTTCATTCTCAACAATACGAGGGTACTCATCCATAACAAATAAACTGTCTTCCCCAGCGTAATCTAAAACGGAAGCATGCTTTTTATACAATACATCTGTGAAGCGTACAATCTCTTCATTGAACACTTCTTCTTTTACAGCATCAATAATCGGTGTCATGGTTTGGATTAAGGCTTCTTTTCTTTCTTCATCTTTTATTTTTTCTAAAGAATAAGTCAAAGCTTCCTCTAATCGCTTCACGCTCTCTTCTTTTTCATCGAGTAAAAGAAGGGTGTCCGTAGCAGGGATAAGTGTAACAGCTTCCACTGTTTCGTTGGATCGCTGCGTATCGGCATCAAAACACCTTAAAGAATCGACTTCGATATCAAATAATTCTATACGGACAGGATTTTTTTCTGTCAGAGGATACACATCTATAATCCCTCCGCGCATACTGAACTCACCGGGGGCAGCGACTTGATGTTCCCGCCTATACCCCATTTCTGTCAATTTTCTAGGTAAGTCTTCCAGATTCACTTCTTCTCCAATCGAAAAAGTTAATTCTGCCTCTTGAAACTTATCTGGAGTGGGCAGTATTTTTCTCGCCCCAGCTAAAGGAACAATCACAATACCTGGTTGGCGAGATAAGATGAAGTCTAGAGCTTTCACTCTTTCGGCTCTTGCTTCAGGAGATGAAATTGCCATTTCAGCATGAATCATATCGTCAACTGAAAACAGAAAAAGCTGGTCATCAGAAACGAGACCAGTTAAGTCAGTCAATAGTTGATTCGCATGGTAGACATTTTGAGTAATAACCATGATTTGTTTGTTTTTAACGTCAAGTAAGGACTGGAGAAATAACGTACGTGCCGAGCCAGCCATCCCGGTAATTAACTGCGTGTGTTTGGTTTCCATTTGTGAAAAAACATCTTTTATAGAGGGTTTTTCACTTAAGAAAGTGTGTAGTTGTGCCACCCTATCTTCTCCTTTTGTTTCAGTGATTAGTTAAATTGGGACATGGTATCAATATAAGAATGCCCCTCTGCCCAATACAAGGCAGCATCGGCTGCTTTTTTAACAGCAAACAGCATATCTTCGTGAACAGATTTGTGAAAGGGACTGAGTACATGGGAAACGACAGACTGATTCTCGTAGGGACGACCTACGCCAATACGCAGTCGATTGAAATTTTGAGTCCCTAGGTGAGAAATCAAACTCTTGATTCCATTATGTCCTCCAGCGCTTCCTTTTTGTCGTAATCTGATTTTTCCTACTGGCAAATCCATGTCATCATAGATAACGACTATGTCTTCTTCTGTCAAGTTGTAAAAGTCCATCCAAGGTCTAATGGAGCGACCGGAATCATTCATGTAGGTCTGAGGTTTGATGAGTAAGACTTTCTCTGATCCTACCATGCCTTCAGCATAAACCGAGTCAAATTTAGAACGGTTGAATACCCATCCCTTTTGATAAGCGATTTCGTCTAATGTGATAAACCCAATATTATGTTTGGTTTGAGAATATTTCGATCCAGGGTTGCCTAAGCCAATAATTAATTTCATCTGTCTCTCCTTCATGATTCTATACATGCAAAAAAGCTGAACGGTAACCGTTCAGTCCTTTTCTTATTTTTTTAGTATACCATATTTAGGCTCTTGCCAAAAATAGTTACTCTATGTCTTTTTGATAAACTTCGTCTGGCATGACGGGCATGTAATCCGTATTTTTTTATTCTTTCTTGGGACACGCACTTTTTGCTTACAGTTCGGGCATTTCTTTATCGCAAAAGCTTTGCGCTGGGCCCAGCGGTTTTTTAATTTATAGTAGCGTGTCAGAATGGTTTGTTTCCATTTCAAATACACTTGCAGTTCTTTGTTCCGTTTCGTTTTTTCTCTAGATAAAATTCTAAGGGCTCCGAAGGCTAAGACCGCAATTCCTATAGCAGATACGATTTGGCCTCCTATAAAGTTGGACAGGACGCCCAATAGTAAGCCGATTATAAATAAGGCTTTAGACAATTCATCATAGCCGTATCGACCCTTCATATAAAAAAGTATCTTTTGAATCCATTCCATCGTATTCATTCCTTTTTACACTTCTTTTTTCTCTTTACCCTATAAGTATACAGGATGGATATTAAGAAAAGGTGAACATTTTCATTTTTTCGGAATCTGATTCACAAGAAAAACCAAAGGCTTCTCCTCGCTCAAGAGAGTCCTTTGGTTTAATTCTTAAGTATATCTATTATTCTCCAGCAGGTGCTAAGATAATAACATTTTCATAACGATCTAACTGTTCAACGTCAGCTTCGTCTCCAACTGCCCATAAATCTTCGTCAGATACACCAACTTGGAATTCTTGGTCAGCATCCGTACCAGGAACAGTATAAGTGAAGGTTCCGTCTTCGCCCATTTCAGGAGCATCGATGACTTCTCCTTCTTGGATAACGTATGCAAAGGCATCTGGGTTTCCAGTTGAGCCAGTTACAGTCGCTTCACCCTCTTCAGGTGTGAATGTATAACCGTCTTGAGTCCAAGTACCCCCAGTGATTTCGAGTTCCACATCAGCTGTGTAGCCTAAGTCGTTCCCTTCAATATTATCAATAATATCGTGGGCACTTTGACCTGTTCCCTCTTCGCCGTCTGTGTCCTCAGCTCCGTCTTCAGTATCAACCTCTTCATCAGTCGAGTCGTCAACGTCCTCTGTATCGTCTACTCCCTCTTCAATCTCCGGCTCAGGTGATGGTTCTTCGTCCGTATCACAAGCTGCCAAAGCAAAAGTTGAGATAGCCAATAAACTTACTAGTTTTTTATAGTCCATTAAATAATTCCCTCCTAAATTTTCGTGTATCACGATTGCAACACCAGGATAGAATTTTTATTTTCGCTCGAAATTATCATACCACAACCGTTTACTTATGACAAACAAATTATAAAAATTAAATGATGATTAACATTTAGGTGATTAACATTTAATAACATAGGTCTCTTCTCGTAGGTTTTATAGCTTGACTTACTTTTTGTTCGCATTTATCATTGTAATGATGCGCGGATAGAATCTCTTTACATGGTTTTTGATTAAAAGAGACATTTCAATAGGAAAGAAGGTCATAATATGTGTGGAATTGTTGGATACATCGGAACAAGAGATGCCAAGGACATTTTGCTGAATGGTCTGGAAAAACTGGAGTACCGTGGGTATGACTCCGCAGGTATTTTTGTCACCAATGAAGAAAAAGACAGTCACTTGTTTAAAGCAGAAGGTCATATTTCCGCTTTAAGAGAAAAAGTCGATGATTCAGTGAAGGCTAATTCGGGAATTGGTCATACGCGTTGGGCTACTCACGGTGAACCAAGTGTCCGTAATGCTCACCCTCACCAGTCTGAGAGCAAACGATTCAGTATTGTTCATAACGGTGTCATTGAAAACTATCAGGAAATCAAAGATGCCTATTTAGATGACTATGAGTTAATCAGTGAGACAGATACCGAAATCATCGTTCAATTAGTCGAGTGGTTTGTGGAAACGGAAGACATGACAACTCTCGATGCGTTCAAAAGAGCCATTGTTGCTTTGGAAGGTTCTTATGCTATAGCTTTAATTGATAATGAAAATCCTGATGTCATCTATGCCGCAAAAGATAAAAGTCCTCTCCTCCTTGGAAAAGGTGACGGCTTTACAGTTATCTGTAGCGATGCCATTGCTATGGTTAAAGAGACCGATCAGTTTATTGAACTGAAAGACAAAGAAGTCGCTATCTTGACGAAAGACTCTATCACTATTGAAGATTTTTCAGGTGAGAAAATAGATAGAGCATTCTATACATCTGATTTAGATTCCGATGCCATTGAAAAAGGTGAATTTCCTTCTTACCTGGCAAAAGAAATATCAGAACAACCGTCTGTCATTCGTAAGATTGTTCAGAAATACCAGAATGACAAAGGAGAGCTGTCTCTTTCTCCAGATATTACAGACTCTATTTTAGATTCGGATCGTATTTATATTGTTGCAGCGGGTACAAGCTATAATGCTGGATTAGTAGGGAAGAATTTAATAGAAACGATAGCTCGCATACCAGTAGAAGTGCATGTTTCAAGTGAATTTGCCTATCATACGCCGCTTATACCTAAAAAACCTTTCTTCCTCTTTTTATCACAAAGTGGTGAAACGGCAGATACGAGACAAGCTTTGGCTTTGGTCAATGAATGGGAGTACCCTTCCTTATCTCTAACCAATGTCCCCGGCTCGGCTATGACAAGGGAAGCCAGTTTTAACTTATCCTTGCATGCTGGTCCTGAGATTAGTGTGCCTTCCACAAAATCTTACACAGCTCATATTGCGGTTCTGGCAATTCTCTCAGAAGTGATCGGTTTGAAAAACGGCTCACTTAAAGAAGCATTCTTAATAGAAGAACTTGAAACGGTTGCGGATGCTATGCAGCGTATTCTCGATCACACAGAAGCGATTGAACAGTTATCAACTGAGGTCTTGAGCTATTCAAGCCATGCTTTTTATCTCGGCCGCGGCTTAGATTACTTCGTAGCATTAGAAGCAGCCATGAAATTAAAAGGTATTTCCTACATCCCGACAGAAGGCTTTCCTGCTGGCGAGATGAAACACGGAACAATCGCGTTAATTGAGGAAGGAACCCCTGTGATTGGTTTAGTGACAGAAGAACCTGTCGCGCGACGCACACGGAACAATCTTCAAGAAACCAAAACGCGCGGGGCTCATGTCTTGACCATTGCTATGGAAGGATTGGATCAGCCGGATGACAATGTCGTTATTCCGAAGGTCAATCCCTTGCTTTCTCCATTAGTCAGTGTCATCCCTACCCAATTACTGGCTTACTATTGTGGCTTACACCGAGGAAATGACGTCGATAAACCGAGAAACTTGGCTAAATCAGTTACAGTTTAAATATGAATATAAAAGAGTTAAATCCCGCGTGGATTTAACTCCTTTTTTATAGTTTTAATTTAGGTTACCTATATTTTCAACTTCCCACTGTAACAAGCTTTCTTTATTCGACCAAGAGCAGCCGTATTCTATATGGGAGGTCAGTTTTAATATCTTTATAGGATCAGAAAGACTTAATTGTCTCTCGCCCGGTCTGATATAGTGACTTTATTCGACTTCAAAGAGTATTTATTGCCTAGTAAGGTTATATAAAAAATCTCCTTTTCTGTTAAAAACGAAAAGGAGATTTTGTGATTCTTATTGAGTTAACCACTCTGTGTGAATACGGTCCATCATACTAGCAATCCGTTCCCCAATTTCAGCATGCGCTTCGGTTTCTACATTGGCCAAAGATACGCGAACAGTCCATCTGCTTGAACCAAAGGCTTCCGATTTGAGTAAATTCAAGCGTTCTTCCTCAGCTAACTGAGCCACTATATCGGTCATTGTCCAATGTGTTTCTACATAGTCTTTAAATTCTGAACCATATCGTTTTTTCATCCACCAGTCAAAGTCGATTTCACAATAATAGGCTGTATTCAACTCTTCAACCGGCATAGTCAATCCCAATGACTTGTAAAGCAAATCGCCTCTTTTATGACAAATCTGCATGACTTCTTTTTTGTATATGTCCTCTTCATCAAGGAGTGCATACAAACTAAATAAGGTCATCATGACTTGCTGAGGAGCTGACAAACCGGCCGCATGGTTTAAGGCAACAGACCGACTATCGGCTACCATACGGTCTATAAAGGATAAACGTCTAGGGTCGGAAGTAATGGATTCATAGCGTTTATCTAATGCTTTCTTTTTGTCTTCTGGCAACTCATCTAATAATCGATTGAACACATTATCTTTTGCTAAAGCAATGGTTCCTATTCTCCAGCCTGTCGCTCCAAAGTATTTAGAATACGAGTAAATACAAGCTGTGTTGTAGGGCAGCGCTGTAAATAAAGAAGTAAATTTATTTAGAAAGGTCCCATAAACGTCATCAGACAATATCATTAAGTCCGGATTATCGGTTTCAACAATATCTTTTAATTGGTCAATAGAGGAATCATAAATAGCGTTAGCTGTCGGATTACTCGGATTAACCACAAAAACGGCTTTGATATCTTTATTTCTTAAGCGATCTAATTCTTCCTCTTTAAACTGGTAACTGGTTTGTCCGTTGATATCCATTAATTCGGAACGAATATACTCCACATCAAAGCCATATTCAGGTAATCCTGGAATTTCTAAATATGGAGCAAAGGTTGGAATCATTAAAGCTATTTTATCTTTCGGTTCCAGCAAATGATTATTCACTAATGATTTGAAGGTGTACACTATTCCAGCGGTTCCCCCTTCAACAGCAAAGATATCAAACGGCACACTGTTAGACGAAAACAGTTCATGATGCAAATACTGTTTAATGGGATTTTCACTCGCTTGGAGGACACGTTCAGGATGAGGTTGACACTCCCACAGCTAAAGCAGTGGGATTCTTAAGTGCTTTGTCGAACGCAGGCCATTTCTGTTTTG
>NZ_BAAACW010000157.1:0-3231 GCF_039521845.1 Alkalibacterium iburiense | reverse complement strand
TCTTTAGTCGGCTTTAATTTTACTTTGAGCACTTTAACACAGGACTTTGTCTGTTCTTTTTTCACTCGCTTCACCTCTCTCCTGCAAACGAACGTATGTTCTTTTATTTAATTTTATTATATCACTCCGTCAACGGAAAGGCTAGAGAAATGTATACTTATTTTTAAAAGAAAAAGAAAAAGAAGACAAAACAATCAGACATTTATCTCAATGTACGCTCTCATCCCACGATTAAAACCGTGGGCTTTCACGCTTGATAGTTCTGTAATCCACTTGAGAAAACAATGTGGGCCGCATGAGGATCATAAAAGAAATTAAACTCTGCTGCGCTGGTTGTGTTCCCGCCTTTTAAGCCACCACCCATCAAAGATATACAGTCAATCTTTTCCAGTAAATGCGGATAACTCTTGATTAAGAGCGCCAGATTAGTTAAAGGGCCTGTGGCTACAATGGTCACTTTCTCGTCTGCTTCAGACAAAAGGGTCACATAAGATTCCATGGCTGTCTGCTCAGACAAAGGAGCCAAGTCAGTCAATTCCACTCCCCCAAAGCCATTTTCTCCATGTACTTCTGCCGCAAAGTGAGGGTCACAAATTAAAGGGCCGGATGCTCCTTTTGCGATGGGAACGTCCACTCCAAGCACTTTCACCAAGCCTCTTGCATTTTTCGTCGTATGTTCCACTGTCACATTCCCGGCTACCGTATGAATAGCCCGCACATCTAAATCATCCTCTAAAAAAGCCATCGCTATCGCAAAGGCATCATCTACTCCCGGATCACAATCCAATATAATCGGTCGTTTTTTCCACTCATTCATTCTTGTATCCCCCTTTGTCATTTAAAGAAAGTATAGCATGAAAATACTGTATCAAATGAGAATCTTGTTACTTTCATAAAATAGGCTTTCTTTTAAAGGGTAGTCAGGGTAAAATAAAGGCTAATACAGCTTGAGAAAGGGCTAACAAATGGCTATCCAACACAACTTATTACGAAACCTAAGATTCGAATACGGGAAAGTAACCTATACGGAAGAAGACCCTATATACACATACGTTATATCTTTTGAGTACACAGCGGCACCTTCTCTTCTAACAATCACTTATGACGAAAAGCGCTCTACAGTTTCTGTCGTTATGACTTATATTGAAAACTTCGTCACCTTGGCTAAAAATGATTTACGGAAAACCTATCAGATTCTTATGTATCTGGATGTCTTCTATGCCACACCGACTGTATCGACCGAAAATGGAAACATGATTTTAACGAACACATACACTTTCGAACCGGGTGACTTTGATTATAAAACCTTCAGCGGTTACCTTTCCACTATCGAAAAGATGACACATGAAGTGAACCATATGTTGTCAACCAAAGACTTTGAATCGGATGAATACCAGAATACTATTTACGGTGGTGGGATGTTTGAACTCATGACTTGGGATTTAGAGGATTAACGACACATAAAAGCTTCAAACTCATTTTGATAGGAGTTTGAAGCTTTTTTGAGTGTTTATCTTTTTTCTTTGTGTCCTTCTTTAAGTAAATCATTTATTTGTTTAACAGGATTAAAAGTAGACAACGGCACTTCTACGAATACTGTATTCCAGTTGTGCATCGCCCCATTCCAAAGGCCTGGATGCTCAAGGGCCTTTAAGGGACGGCCTTCATGTGTCTTTTCACTGATGAAGTACCGGTCTTCGTTTACAAAATCAAGAAGGTTATACTTTTCACCTTTATAATTATTTGTGAAACAAACCAAATCTACAGGGTTAAAGTATTCCGAGTTGCTAAGAATAGCTTCTTGGCTTTCATCATTTAAATTGATCTCTGCTTTTTCAAGTATTTGTAAATCTGTATACTCCCCATTGTCCACGACATAAGGGCCTCCACCCGGTTCCCCTTGGTTCTTCACGACACCTGCCACTCGAAGCGGTCGGTCCAGGAAGGCGAGCGCTTTTTCTTTTGTCATGTCCGTCTTCAAAGTGATATTCAATCGGTCTTTGATAAATGAGCTGATTTCATCCAAGTCATATTCATCCGACTGCAACTGTTGAATATAGGTGTCTATTTGCTTTTTCACTTCCAAGCCTATAGAAGCCAGCATTTTTTTCGAAGAAATTGTTTCTTCAATGCGACTTTGATGCGTGACATTATCAATATTTTTTATAAATATAATGTCCTCTGGGCGATCATTTAGGTTATTGATTAACGCACCATGGCCCCCCGGTCTATACAAAATCTCTCCGTTATCTAAATAGAAAGGCTCGTTGTTTAAATCAACCGCCATGGTATCCGTATCCTCTTCTTGGTGAGAATACGTGATTGATACGTGAGGCTTGTCAGCTAAAACCTTTCTAATATAGGTATTAAATTCATCCTCGTGCTTTTTAGATATCGTAAAGTGCAAGGTGACATTTTCAGAATCTAAATACCGTTCGCCTTCATAAATATGCTCTTCTATAGGTGTCTTTATCGTTTGACCATAATTATGAAATGGGAGAAGGACTTTTGGAGTGTCACCATAATTCATATCATTGAGCAATTTATTCGCAATGAGTAGCCGATCTTCTAATTTGTCGGTATCTAGCTCGTTTAAATCAACATAGGATTCTAAGACCTCATAAAAAGCAAAGGATTTAAGGTTATCAAAAAAAGTATTGACGAACGCCGTATTTTCTTTATCCTCTAAAAAGGTATAAAGGTCTTTGAACATACGAGTCGCTGCTCCACTAGCAGGAATAAACTTCGTCATACTGTAGCCGTTAAAGTCTACGTCAGACTCTTTTGCTGGTGTCAGTTCTTTTTTTGTAACGGCTGAGGCAATCGGAACGTATTGCACCCCTTTTTTAAACTTTTCAATTGTATCTTCCACTTTCATTCTCCTTTATTCCTTTTAGACTATATTACGTCAATTTTAACATAAGTGACGAGAAAAGTTGATTAAAAGGAGAAAATAAAATAATCAGGACAACACTCTTTCCATGTAAACTGTATTATTTGAGGTTCCCTCCACAACTTCGAAGTCATGTTTTTCAAAAAAAGCGAGAGCTCGTTCGTTGAACTCATCTAATTCGATGTGTACTTTTTTCTTTCCTTTCTTACGGGCTACTTGGATACATTTATCCAGAAGCTTTTGGGCTAATCTTTGCCCTAGATAATCGGTTGACACTCCCACAGCTAAAGCAGTGGGATTCTTAAGTGCTTTGTCGAACGCAGGCCATTTCTGTTTTG
>NZ_BAAACW010000156.1:0-12235 GCF_039521845.1 Alkalibacterium iburiense | reverse complement strand
GGCAAGTGTTTTTTTGTTTTTTCTTGATATAACAACCATTGTAAGCAATTATTAAAAGAAAGTATTGACACTAACAAAACTATAGAGGGGAGTATAGTTATGAAGATAATCGAATCAAGCATTATAGGACGGGGAAAACGATACTAAAACCTTCTACCCAGTTAGAAAGAGCGGAGACGTTCTTTCACATGTTCCAGGAAGAATATGGAATGAAGATTCAGGTTATGGCTTATGTTATTTTTATCCATCCAGAGTTTACGTTGTATCAGATGCCGCCCAATCAAAACATACTACTGCCGTCGCTACTCAATAAACATTTAAGAGAACTGAATAAAATCAGCGCTCCTTTGCATTCAGAGCATAAACGTTTGGCACGCTTAATAAATGACCGTCATATGTCTGATAACCAGTTGGCGAAAAAACCTCACTATTCTTACGAAGAGTTGCGAAAAGGAGCGACGTGTTTGAAGTGTCAGTCTTGGCATGTAAAGGTTATAGAACGGTCCACACATTGTCTAAGCTGTTCTTTTAGAGAGCGTAATGGAGAGGTTATTTTACGAAAATTAGGAGAATACCAGGTATTGTTTCCAGACAAAGAGTTGAAGACAGATAGAATCTATGAATGGTGCGGAAAGAACTACAGTAAAGAAAGTGTGCGGCGAGTGTTGAGTCAGAATTTTGAAGAAAAGGGGACTGGAAAAGGAAGATATTATGTTTAGCGACGTTAGGAAATTAAATAATCGACTTAACGTCGGTAAAATTTAGATTACCGACGATAAAGTTTAAATGAGTTGGGCTAACGTCGCTAAAATATGTTTTAGCGGTGTTAGCTTCCAGTAAAACAGAGCTAACACCGCTAACCGGAAAAAAACCCCAAGGCAGAGGAAAGAAGCTGAGGCTTCTTTCTTCCTCATTATAATTAATCGAGGAGTTCAATGTGAATGGCGACGGCGCCGAATTCTTTTTCTTGTTCAGGTGTGTAGGTGTCATATGTACTTTGAACCAAGTAGTCAACGGATTCGCCATTTGCGCCTAAAATCTGTGGAGGCAAGGTTTCGTATAGGTCTCTAAAAGTCGGGAAGAGATCCAACGCGATCACGCGTACGGTGGCCTGCTCACTCGGGTTTGGTAGTTTGGTAAAGGTGATGGTGTCGCCTACTTTTAAGCGACGGCGTTTGTCGTCCCACAGTCGAATTTCGATTAACTTGGTGCGGGCGATGATTTTTTCAAAAGGGTCATCGTATAAGCCCATAGTGTGATTCATTTAAAAACCTCCCAGATAAGTCATAAGAAAATCCCCTAAAGGAAATTAGGGGAATCGTCTTATGCTAGTTGATTAAGCCCAGGCACCTTTTCTGAATACAGGGACACGTGTGCCGTCTGCACGAATGCCGTCGATATCCATTTCGTCGGATCCGACCATGAAGTCCACGTGAACGTCAGAACGGTTTAAACCGGCTTCTTTTAATTCGTCTTCGGTCATGTCTGTTCCACCTTTTAGGTTAAAGGCGTAAGCTGAACCTAATGCGAAGTGGTTTGATGCATTCTCATCAAATAGAGTGTTGAAGAATGTTAAGCCTGACTGTGAAATAGGGGAAGCATCAGGAACTAATGCGACTTCACCTAAACGAGCCGACCCTTCATCTGTATCCACTAACTGTTTGATGACGTCTTCGCCTTCTTTAGCTTTCACATCTACAACTTTTCCATCTTTGAAGTGGAACTCCATGCCTTCAATGATGTTTCCAGCGTAACTTAACGGTTTAGTTGAAACAACAACACCGTCAACGCGGTTGGCATCTGGAGCGGTAAAGACTTCTTCAGTAGGCATATTCGCCATGAAGCGTTCGCCACGAGCGTTCAAGCTTCCAGCACCTTCCCATAGGTGACCTTCAGGTAAGCCGACTGTTAAGTCCGTTCCTGGAGCGGTGTAGTGTAAAGCAACAAACTGTTCTTTGTTTAACTCTTCTGCTTTAGACTCAAGGGTTTTATCTTTCTCTTCCCAGGTCTTAACAGGATCTTCGTCATATAAATGGATTGCTTTAAAAATAGCGTCCCATAAAGCATCGACACGTTCCTCTGCTGTTTCTAATTCAGGGAACACTTTCTCTGCCCATTTTTCACCAGCAGCCGCGGCTACAACCCAGCTGACTTTGTTGGCTTGAGTCGCTTTACGCATTGCTGAAAAGGCACGGCCGTTCGCTTTTTGAGCAGCTGCGATTTTCGTACTGTCTAAGCCTTTCAGTGAATCCGGATCAGATGAGCGCACGCTGATACGGCTGGCTCCTTTTTCAATGTGAGCTAGAGATTCATCAATTCTGTATTGAGGAACATCTGAAACCACTTCTTTAGATGCATGTTTGAAAGTCGAGCGTGTGATGTGGTCGTCAACCCATTTCACAATCACTTCTTTTGCTCCTTTTTCATAAGCCGCTTCTGTAATGAGGCGAGCTAATGGAGCTTGGTCCACATCGATACTTAAAACAATCGTGTGTCCTTCAGATACGTTAACGCCTGTTGTGACAAGCAAATTAGCGTATTTTTTAAGGTTCTCTTCAAAGTTAGGTAATACCATGTCATTGCCTCCCGTTTATTTTTAAATACTCATTTATAGTAGCATATATGACAGATTGTCACAATGTAAAATGTTTAAGGGTTATATCATCCGAATTATAAATAATTTAATTAAAGCGTTTGAAGAAAAGAGAATAGTTTAAAAAACAAACAAACTTAAAATAACGCGTGTAATTAAGGCCGCTAATTGAAAAGTTATGCATTCTATCGATTGAAAATGCTTTATGTGATATGTTCATTATGTTATACTTAAAAGAAACGTGTAATAAACTACATAAAACTGAACAGTTAGGAGTTTGAAAAGTGCCCAGAAAAAGGAAGATATTAAGAGAACACATATTAGATGCTGCACTTAACCTCATGAAAGAAGAAGGCTTTCATCGGTTCACAGCTCGTCGGATTGCGACACACTTAAATGCTTCTACACAACCTATATATAAAGAATTCAAAAACATGGATGACTTGAAAGAGAACCTTTTAGAATACGTAAAAGAAATTTTAGAAGATAAAGTCTTCCACCTTTATTCAGACCAGTCTGATTTAACAGATGTATGCGTTAATTACGTGCTTTTTGCATCCAAAGAAAGGACGCTGTTTTCTGCCTTATTTATGGATAGAGAATTATCCGTTCATTCTCTGCACAAACATATTCAAAATACGCTGCACCAAATCATACAACGAACGGAAGGATTGGAAGACACGACAGAAGAAGACCGTCAATCCTTACTCGACATTCTCTGGCCAGCGGTCCACGGCTTTTCTGTTCTGACATCCCAAGGGATATATAATTACTCAGATGAAGACATTGCCAGAAAAATGGGAAATATCGTCTCGCATTCAGTCAAGCTATACGAAAATAAAAAAAGCAGCATAAAAAGAAACCTATCCTGATTCGTGTAATCGGGATAGGTTTTCTTTTACTTTAAAATGTAATCTGATCCGGATCAGTTGCGCTGCCGGCACGGCCTGTCAAGCTATCCATCAGTTTTATGTCGGACTTTTCAATTTCAAAATCAAAGATATCCGCATTCTCCCAGACGCGTTCTTTTGTGACGGTTTTTGGAAGAGGGAGGAAGTTATGCTGCAAGCTCCAGCGTAAAACCACTTGTCCGACTGTTTTTCCGTATTTTTCAGCCAATTCTTTCAGCTCGTCCACCTCAAAGATCTTACCTGTTCCAAACGGGCTGTAGGCTTCATTGATAATATCATGCTCCTTATTGAAAGCCACCACTTCCGGCTGCATCTCACTCGGATTCAGTAAAATCTGGTTGACGGCCGGTTTAATGGTCGCAAAGTCGAGTAAAGGTTTTAAGTGATGCGGTCTGAAGTTCGACACCCCAAGGGATTTAATTTTGCCCGCTTCAACGGCTTCTTGCATCGCTTTCCAGCTTTCGTTATTCATCTCTTGCCAGTTATCACGCGTCGAAATCGGATTAGGCCAGTGAATCAGCAGCAAATCAATGGTTTCAATACCTAATTTTTCCAAGGACGTATCAATCGCTTCTTTCGTGCGCTCGTACCCGTGCCAACGATTATGCAGCTTCGTCGTCACAAAAATCTCATCGCGGGGAACGGACGTCTCTTTCAGCGCCTGTCCGACACCTTCCTCATTTTTATACGACTGAGCCGTATCAATATGACGGTAGCCTGCCTCCAGTGCCCACAGAACCGCTTGCTTCGCTTCCTCATTCGAACTCTGCCAGGTTCCAAAGCCAACAACAGGAATCTCTAACCCATTATTCATCTTATACGTATCCGTTAAAGCCATCTGCATTCCTACTTTCTGATTCGTTTGTCTTTACATAAAAGTATACCGAAAAGGCTAAGAAAGACAAAATGAAAACGCCTCTTTAAAAAAAGAGACGCCCCTCACCTTATTTATTTTCTCCAAAAGCCTGCATTAATTTCTGCGCAAAAGCTTTTAAGTTTTCCGCATCTTCCTCTTCCGGATTCAAATCAACGTAGACACTTTCAGCGCCTTTGATTGCGCCCGTCTTAGCGAACATCTCATCAAAGTCGTCTACAGATTGACAGTATTTATCGTAGAAAGTGTCTCCGGACCCGTAACACCCGTAAATTTTTCCAGTTAAATCGACCTCTTCCAGCTCTTCATAGAAATCGACAATTTCATCCGGTAAATCGGCATCGGTTCCGTATGTATACGTTCCGACTAAGACAATATCATAATCTAAAAAGTCCTGGGGATCAGCAAAGACACTTTCGACTACTTCCAGTTCTGCGCCCAGCTCTTCAAAGGCTTCTTCTAAAATTTCCGTACATTCTTCGGTATTGCCAGTCAGGCTGGCATACACGATCATTACTTTAGGCATACAACAAACGTCCTTTCCTTACTTCAGCATAGTGACAGTCTTTCATCAAAAAGCATACCACTTCAGAACAGAAGATTCAATTGGATGAAAAAGGATTTATTTGTTTCAAGATATGGGGAAAGGAGTATACTTAAAGTACTAAATTTTTAGACATAAGGAGATTATTGTATGTTAGAGAAAATTAATAAAATACCAGCTGGGACATTTTTAGTTCCCCTGGTATTAAGTATGGTCGTTTACACGATCTGGCCCAACTTATTTATCGTTTTTAGGCAGAAGACTCCCACCTCTAAGCAAAGCGTAGGTGGGAGATGAATGCCGATTGAGCATCAGCTCAAAATAATGCTTCTGATTTCAGTGCTTTTCGTAACAGCCCAAGTAGACTCCCAGTGAACAGAGCTATATCATTTTGTTCTTGATATGTCTCAATAGCTTTGACCAAATCCTTTGGAATTCTGATAACTTTTTAACTTTTTTCCATTGACATCAGCCCTTAAAAAGAACATCATTATGATAGATATATAAGGAGGTGGAATGTCACATCAATACCCATAAAGCGTATAAATTTCGTCTCTATCCGAATAAGGAACAAGCTCTCTTAATCAATAAGACGATTGGTTGTTCAAGGTTTATCTACAACCACTTTTTGAACCAGTGGAATGATACCTACAAGCAAACAGGGAAAGGGTTGTCCTACAATCAATGCACTGCTCAGCTTCCTGTATTGAAAAAGCAAGAAGAAACTAACTGGCTCAAAGAAGTCGACAGTATTGCCCTGCAATCTTCTTTGCGGAATCTGTCTGATAGTTTTGACCGCTTCTTCAAAAAACAAACTCAACACCCTCGGTTCAAAAGTAAAAACAATCCTGTTCAGTCTTATACAACTAAATCAACCAATAAAAATGTTGCCTTGGTGGGAAACAAATTGAAACTGCCGAAACTTGGACTTGTTCGCTTTGCCAAAAGTCGAGAAGTAGAGGGACGAATCATCAGCGCAACTATTCGTAGAAATGGAACAGGGAAGTACTTTGTGTCTCTTTTGGTCGAAACGGGAGTGGAACCGATTAAAAAAACAGGTTCTTCCGTAGGCATCGATGTAGGGCTAAAAGAGTTTGCTGTTCTGTCTGATGGAACGGTCTATGAAAATCCAAGATTCTTTAGAGGACTGGAAAGAAAACTCGCAACAGAACAACGTAAACTGTCCAAACGGAAAGAACAAGCTATCAAAAACGGACGAAAGTTGTCTGAATCTAAAAACTATCAAAAGCAGCGCACCAAAGTCGCTAAGATTCATGAAACTATTAAGAATAAACGAACGGATTATCTCCACAAACTCTCGACCGAGATTGTCAAAAACCACGACATGATCGGATTGGAAGATTTGTTGGTGAAAAACATGGTCTTGAATCGAAAACTAGCTAAATCTATCTCAGAAGTCAGTTGGTCAGAATTCCGTACCATGTTGGAATACAAAGCGAAATGGTACGGAAAAGAAGTTGTGGTGGTTGCCCGTAACTTCCCTTCTTCACAATTGTGTTCTGGATGTGGCCACCAAAACAAAGCCGTTAAAAATCTCGCTATGCGTGACTGGGAATGCCCAAAGTGTTTTGTACACCACGATAGAGATATTAATGCAAGCATAAATCTGAAACAAGAAGCCCAACGCATTTTAGCTTCTAAAACTGTAGGGACTACAGGGATAGCCTAATAAATATCTGTTCAGTAGAACGGAGTTCTTAGGAATCTCCATCTTCAAAATCCGTTAGGATTTAAGGTGGAGTAGTTCAAGATTGGAGGCATGACTCAGGCGCTGTTTTCAGGACAAGGGGTGAACGTCTTAGCGGCGATTTTGACTTTCTTTTCCGGAACGGTAATCGATATTAAGCAGACCGGAAGACTGCTCGAGCGGCAGGGGGTTCTCTTTATTGCCAAAGTCCTTATCAGTATGCTCTTATCTTATCTGTTCATTCAACTCTTTGGACAAAGTGGTGTCTTAGGCATTAGTGCGGTGGCCTTTGTATCAGTCATCACCAGTACGAACCCAGCGATTTATTTGTTAACGGCTCAGCAGTACGGAAATGAAACGGACACAGGAGCCTTTGGTTTCTTTGGCTTACTCAGTCTGCCGATTGTCCCGACCATTATCTACAGTTTTGTGATGAGTGGCGGAGGCGGCATTGACTGGATGCCTGTTATTTCTATCTTCATTCCCTTACTTGCAGGGATTGCTTTAGGTGCCATCGACAGAAACTTCAGTAAACTGTTCAGTCCGGGGATTGCGGCTTGACTACCTGTCATGGGATGGAATTTAGGACAAGGCATCAATATCCTGGAGGCATTGCGTTCAGGCGTGTCCGGTCTTATCGTAACAGTCATCTTTATTGTCTTTATGCTTTCACTGGTTGTCATCGATCGAGTGGTGTTGAAAAATGACGGCTTACTGGCATTATCTTTAGTAACCGTAGCGGGTGTGTCTTCCTTGACGCCTTCTATCTTAGCGCGTATCTATCCTGAACTCACACAGTATGTGGCCACGTCTACATCACAAATTCTAATGGCAGTCGTTATCACCAGTGTCAGTGCACCGATAGTCGTATCGAAATTAAATCAGAAAAAAGTCGGGAAGCAAGAGCGTCCTTTAACGGATAGCAGACTGGAAGATTAGGAAAACCCAAAATTAATAAGGCGCTTTCACAAATATGTGGTAAACTAGTAGTGATAAAATTTAACAAGGAGTGAAAGCATGTATCATAAAGAACGCGATTCTTTTCCAAAGGATTTCCTTTGGGGCTCCGCTTCAGCGGCTTATCAAGTCGAAGGAGCAGCGAGCGAAGATGGAAAAGGCGAATCAGTATGGGACCGATTCGTCCAGATTCCCGGTAAGACCTTTAAAGGAACAACCGGAGAGGTAGCGGTGGATCATTACCACCGGTACAAAGAAGATGTCCAGCTTATGGCTGAACAAGGACTAAAGGCTTACCGCTTTTCAGTGGCCTGGACCCGGATTATTCCAGATGGGGACGGAGAGGTTAACGAAAAAGGACTCGAATTCTACGATAACTTAATCGACGAATTAATTGAGCATAACATCGAACCTGTCCTGACCTTGTACCACTGGGATATCCCCCAAGCCCTGCAGGACAAATACGGCGGTTGGGAAGGCCGACAAGTCATCCAGGACTTTACCCGCTACGCAGAAATTCTCTTTAAACGCTACAACGGGAAAGTGAAGTACTGGGTATCCTTGAATGAACAGAACATTTTTATCACCCTAGGCTATTCAATGGCGGCTCATCCGCCAGGAGTCACCGATACGAAGCGCATGCTTCAGGCGAACCATATTGCGAGCCTTGCCAATGCGGCCGTCATCAAACGGTTTAAAGAACTGGACATCCGTGGAAAAATTGGCCCGAGTTTTGCTTACGGACCAACTTATGCCATTGACAGCCACCCGGAAAATCAGATGGCTGCTCAAAATAATGAAGAGTTTAACGCTCACTACTGGATGGATGTCTACGTCAACGGACGTTACCCGACGGTGGCTTGGAAGCATTACGAAAGACTCGGTATTGCACCAGAAGTGGAACCGGGGGACGAAGAGCTTTTGAAAGCCGGCAAACCGGACTTCATGGGACTCAACTATTACCAGACCAATACCGTTGCGGCTAACCCGTTAGACGGAGTCGGTTTCGGAAAAATGAACACCTCTGGTAAAAAAGGAACAAGTGAAGAAAGCGGGACACCGGGCTTATACAAGTCCACTCAAAACCCGTATGTCGAACGGACAGACTGGGACTGGGATATTGACCCGACAGGCTTGCGTATTGCGATGCGCCGTATCAACAGCCGGTACAACCTACCGATTTTGATCACGGAAAACGGACTGGGTGCTTACGATACTTTAGAAGAAGACGGCACCATTCATGATACCTACCGTATTGACTTTATCAAAAAGCACATAGAAGCAATTCAAGATGCGATTACGGATGGCGTTGACGTTATGGGTTACTGCACGTGGAGCTATACCGACTTACTCAGCTGGCTCAACGGCTACCAGAAACGCTACGGCTTTGTCTACGTCGACCGGGAAGAGCTGGATGAAAAAGAACTCAAACGCTACAAAAAAGACAGCTACCACTGGTACAAAAAAGTTATTGAAACCAATGGAGAAGAATTATAATCCAACTAAAATACTCGCCTCGTGCGAGTATTTTTCTTATGGATAAAAAGATGCTTCAGTTATACTGGAAGAAATGCATAAAAGGAGTCGACTCATATGAAAAAAGCAGTGGTTATCGTTAATCCGACATCCGGCCGGGAAAAAGGAAAAGATTACGGCCCGAAAGTCAAAGAAGTATTAGAAAGCATCTATGATGAAGTGGAACTCAAATGGACCGAAGGCGAAGGAGACGCCACCCGTTTTTCACGAGAAGCCGCGCGCGCCCAAGTGGATGCGGTTTATGCCTTAGGTGGGGACGGAACGGTCAATGAATGCATCAATGGCTTGGCGCCTGAACCCAATCGTCCCGCTTTCGGCTTTATTCCGCTGGGGACAGTCAATGACTTGGGGAGAGTTTTAGGTATCCCGATGAACCCTGAAAAAGCCATAGACGAGATTGTCACCTATAAGCGCAAACCGGTGGACATAGGAAAAATAAACAATCACTATTTCGCAGACATTGTGGCTATCGGGTCCATCCCTGAAGCGGTCCACGACGTGCCGATTGAGAAGAAAACCAAACTCGGCCCTCTCGCCTATATTTTAGAAGGCGCCCAGTCCGTTGTGGAAAGAGAGAACTATCCTTTGCGGTTTATACTAGAAGAGGAAACCGCAGAACTGGATGCTTTCTTAGTGCTGGTAGCCTTGACCAACTCAGTTGCCGGCATTAAAACCATGATTCCGGATGCAGCAGTGGATGACGGCTTTCTCCATTTAATTGTAGCCGAGAAGCAAAACTTGGCTGAAACGGTCAACTTAGTCCCTAAAATATTTGCCGGGAAACTGACGGAAGATGAACATGTCTTCTACCGAAAATTTAAACAGGCTCGTATTGAATTGCGCGATGACCGAACCGTTGTGACCAATGTGGATGGCGATGAAGGAGACCCCTTACCGATTGATTTAGAAGTGTATAAACATCACCTTCATCTGTTCGTTCCAGAAGAGTCTTAAAAAAGTCATCTTTTATTCTGAAATTGAATACACTTTCAGTCTATGCTAAACTATGAAGAGTAAATGATTAAGAGGACGGTTTGCCTAGTGAAAACGAAAGTTAGTGAAGTACTTAAATCAGATGACACGACAAAAGAAAAACTGCACTATTTGTGGGACTATTACCGCATCCACGTGATTGTAGCCATACTCGGCTTAGCCTTTGGAATATTTATGTTAGTGGATTGGATGAATCGCCCAGTCACGTATTTCCATTTGACGGTATTAGCGCCTCATGTTGACTTTGACGAAGAGGAACCGCTCTCTCAGGAAATGGAACGCTTGTTAAAACCGCAAGGACAAAATGAGGCCGTCTATGCGTCCTTTACCCCGCACGGACAAATGGCCGAACGTTTTGTTGCGCAATTATCAGCGGGCGAATACGATCTCATCTTAATGGATGAAGGGACCTTTACGGAATACGCCGCCTTTGGAACGATGGAGGAATTTCGAGTAGTTGAAATTGATGCAGAAGAACACCATCAGCCAGAGGAATATGATAACCCGATGGCGATCAATTCTTCAACCTTGCCAATCTTGGAAGACTACCACACGACGTCCGATATGTATCTCATGATCCCACAAAACAGTAACCGAAAAGAAAGAACGATTGAGTTCTTCGCCTCCCAAGGCTACACACTTGTCTTTGTAGACTAATTCAAACAAGAAGAAAGCTTTCTCGCCCAAACGAGAAAGCTTTTTGACTGCTTAAAAAAATATGCGCCAACTACTTCATTGTTATTGGAAGTTTTAGCGGTGTTAAAGTAAGAAATTAAAAAGTTAACACTGCTAACTTTTGGATTACAGACGTTAGCCGGCAAAAAATAAAAGTTAACACCGCTAAACTTATTTTTACCTGCGTTAACTTCCCAAATGTAAAAGCTAACGTCGGTAAAGGACCCTTTCTCGCCTAAGCGAGAAAGAATTTAATGGCACTTGAAGAAAAACGGCACGTTTTTCCTCCGTTTAAGATTTTCAGAAGGAAAACACGCGCCAGTCAGCACGTGTTCCCAGTCATTATTTTATTTTAGGAGCTTTAGAGGGATTCGAGTCCAAAAAAAGGAAGTGAATCCTTCTATCTTTTTGTTTAGAGGCATTCGCAGCTTAAAAATCGTTGTGAATCCCTCTAACTCTCAGATTACAGGGATTCGCTTCCAAAATAACTGGTTGAATCCCTCTAAAAGTAACACCGAGTCATACGGGAGAACAACTTTACAAAAAAAGGTTTTTAAAATCAGCGATTTTCGCTATACTAATAGGGATAACAGAAAAGTAGAGGAGAATGTATTTGTGATTACACTCAAATCACCTAGAGAAATTGAAGCCATGGATAAAGCCGGCGATTTATTGGCTGAAATCCACGAAGCCCTGCGTGACTTTATTAAACCGGGCATTACAGGAATGGACATTGAAGAGTTTGTTAAAAAAATGATTGACGACAACGGAGCCATCGCCGAACAAATCGGCTACCAAGGCTACAAATACGCAACCTGTGTCAGTATCAATGACGAAATCTGTCACGGCTTCCCGCGCGAAGAGGTCCTAAAACAAGGTGACCTTATTACCGTTGACATGGTGATTAACCTGAACGGGGCACTAGCCGATTCCGCATGGAGTTACAGCGTGGGTGAACCGACAGACGAAGTCAGAAAATTAATGGAAGTAACGAAAAACGCCCTATACAAAGGCATCGAAGCCGCAAAAGTCGGTAACCGCATCGGCGACATTGGCCATGCTATTCAGACATACGTTGAAGGCGAAGGCTACTCTGTTGTCCGCGAATTCATCGGACATGGCATTGGTCCGACTTTACACGAAGGCCCAAGCGTCCCGCATTACGGCGAACCAAGAAAAGGCATGCGCCTCAAAGAAGGCCTCGTCATCACCATTGAACCGATGGTCAACACCGGCACATGGAAATCCAAAATGGACGACAACGGCTGGACGGCGCGCACACAAGACGGCGGACTCAGCTGCCAATACGAACACACTCTAGCGATTACAAAAGACGGACCAAAAATCCTAACCCAGCAAAAAGGCGAGTAAACCTTTGACACTCCCACAGCTAAAGCAGTGGGATTCTTAAGTGCTTTGTCGAACGCAGGCCATTTCTGTTTTG
>NZ_BAAACW010000155.1:0-4815 GCF_039521845.1 Alkalibacterium iburiense | reverse complement strand
AAAATAATCAGTGCTACCTGTGTAAATGCCTTGAAATTTACCAGATAATCACTGATTATTTATTTTACCCATTTATAGCCCTTGAAAAGGGTTTCTTTTTCAGCACCCTCATAAATTAGGGAACTTCTTTTGAATCTTTATATTTTATTTCTCGTATCCATATCATAAGCAAAGACGGAAATGATTAAGAGAGCTAGAGCAAATACGATGGCGGCCATTCCGAATAGGATTCCGAATTGATCGGCAACCGCCCCTGTAATGATAGGCATAACTATGGAACCTATGCCACCTAGCACGAGTAAGATACCCATTGCCATCGGATAGTCTTTTATAAAACCACCCGTTGCAGCAACTGTTGTCGGATAGATGCCGGCTAAGGACAAGCCTAAAGCAAATATGGTCAATGTAATCACCGTAACGTCTCTTGAAGAGAGTAATAAAATAAAGAGAGCTGTAGTGACGATGGATAAAACATATAGGATTTGCTTATTACTAAACTTATGGCTGATTGCTGAAACGGTTAAGCGACCGACTAAGATTCCTATCCACAATAGTGAGGCTAAGAACTGAGAGTAGCCAATTGAAAATATACCTGAGTCTACAAAGTACATGACTAACCAACCGTTAATTGTAGCTTCGGCACAAAGATAAAAGAATAAAATACTGGCTAAAATCCAGAAAGTCTTCTTTTTCATAAAGTCGTATGACAAAGGATTTTTCTTCTTAACTACATTCTCATTCAACTTCATTCTGGTAAATAAGATAACCGAAATGGTTGTAAGAACAATAATAAAGATAGCCGCCAATCTCCATCCGTTACTGCCAATCAGGCTAACAGATGCAACCACTACATACGGAGCAATGAGTGCCCCAATGGCAAATACGGCATGCATAAAGCTCAGTGCGGCAGAATTACTATTGGAAATTTCGCTCATCGTGGCATTATTAAAGTTAGATATGCTTCCACGACTGATACCTGTAAAGAAGAATGAAAGTAAAAGCAAGAAAGGATTTCCTGTGAGTATCATAAGTAAGAATCCGACTATAACGAAACTACTTAAAAAGACGACTGAATTTTTACGCCCCAGATAAGCCGGTAATATACTAGCTATAAAACTAGACAGTAAATTTCCTGTATAATGGGCAGATATTAAAGATCCGCTCACTGTATTACTTAATTGATAGGCCTCGCTAATGTACGGAAGCAAAGGTCCCATAATCATAGCATAAAGACCATTCACAGCAAAAACATAGTACATACATTTGACAATGTATCTTCCATCTTTTGACAAATCCTTATAAAATGAAGCAGTTTTCAACTATTTCCCTCCACATTATTCAATTTATAATAACCGTTAATAAAAAGGCTAATATATTAATTATAGAGTTCTCTAGTAATAATTCAAGCTTATTTAGCAACAATACTTTTAGAATATCAACACTAGTTATTTCTGTTTTATACTTTTGAAATAAGTGTTATTCGGACAAGGTAAAAGAAGCCAAGCTTGCTCTTCAGCCACCTGTATAGGTAAAGTATAGAGAGTGAATGCCATCAGGTATTTTAATATCAGCCTGGTAGTCTGTCCATACGTTTGTATAATCCACCGGTATTTTCCCTAACACTTCTCCGTCCCATGAAGTTTTTAATTCAAATGCTCCGTTACAATACCCTCTTACTTTTATTTTTACTGTATTTACATCTTTAATATAAAAATATTTAAAACCGGCTGTAGCTGAGTCTGTCATGTTCATAATATATCCTATTTCTTCATCGCCATCTTTACCGTCTTGAGTAATCTTAGGATACTGACTGTCCATCCATAAGTCACCAGTATACATCTGTTCATCTCTGTGAGTTAAATGAGAGGCGATGTAAGCAGGGTATTCTCCTTTTCCTTTAAGTGGTCCACCGTTTGGACCGCAAGATGTGATTTCCACTTGTGCAATCTTACCATCTTTATCTACTTCTATTTTTTCTAAACAGCCTTGCCTACTAAAGTTAGACCCATTCGTATGTCTGTGATAAAAGATGTACCAGTCTTCTTTAATTTGCACCATACCGCCATGATTATTTCCTCCGAAAGCCATAGGTTTATCTGCAGGCTTATACGTATCGATGCCAATATCATTATTACTTACGATAACACCTTGGTATTTAAATCCTTTTGTAGGCTCCTTACTTACAGCGTAACAGAGTTCGTGCATAACAACAGATGAGTAAACGAGATAGTACAAGTCTCCAATCTTACGAATAGATGGCGCCTCGAAGAATTCATGACCTTCAAAGCCTGTTCCTTTACTGTAAGGCTCACTTGGTAACACAAAGACAGTATCCTCTACAATAGTAACCATATCTGATGCTAGAACAGTTGCCATTGCCCCACTCCTGGATTTATCTCCTTTAGCACTGAATCCAGTGTATAAATAAACTTTATCCCCTTCAGTTAAGACACCCGGGTCAAATTGAGGCTCATCTCCGTCTCTTTCACCTAAGCGATGACCGTTCTTATCTTTTACATACCCATAGAATTCATATTTTCCAGCTGGTGTGTCGGATACTGCTACGGATACAATGGGGATTTTGTCAAGAACATAGTATAAGTAAAAGCGTCCGTCAGGACCGACTGTGACATCTGGAGCATATAAAAACATGGATCCTTCTGGGTTGATTGGATCATCTGTCTTTTTATAGATAATTCCTTCGTATCGCCAGTCTGTCAAATCATCTACTGGCGCAGACCAGCACACGTAATCATTCATACAGTAAACATATCCATTGAACCGATCATGTGAACCGTAAACATATACTCTATCGTTAAATACATAAGGTTCACCATCTGGGATATACTCCCATGAAGGTAAGTATGGATTAAATCCTTGTTTTTTCATTTATATTAACTCCTTTTTCAAAATATTAGTGACTGTATTTTAACTCCGAAAAGCGTGCTGATCCACCCGTCATTTCAGTTCCCCAATTAAACAAAGCAAATCGATAGCCAGTAAAATGTTCTAGATTGTATTTTAAATGGTGCTCCTGACCAATCTGAATAAACTTCTCTTTGTTATGATAATAAAAACGTGCCGTATCCTTTTGGTTTTCAAAAGAAACTTCTATTTTTAAGATGACACTTTCATTATTCACTTTAATTCTCTCATTATTAAGAGCTTTATTATGCCCTTTATTCATTGCAGAATGAAACTCAATGGAATAAGTTCCATTTAATTTTCTTATTCCAACAAAGCCGTATTGGGATTGTAAAGCAGCGATACCCGCTATATCTCCTTCCTTAAGTAAAGAAGCATCAATGGTAACTTCGGCACTACATCTTGGAAATAGCATTCTTTGGGTCAACATATTCTGAACTTGTGTAAATGTTGCAGCAGTTGTTTGATTAGTTAGTTCAATATACCCCTCATCAGGGTTATGATGATACCCTTTCATATTTGGCTCATGGTTAAATTGCCAGAAAGGTTTCAGTCCATGAATGGTGTCATTTTCGGATGTAAAATCATCGCTTCCATACAATGGTGTATAGTCATAATCTGATTTTGTACTCTTAACAGTAAACTCTGAAGGTATAGAACCATTATGACCAATTACAGGAAAATTGTTTTCCCATCTTATGAGAGTCAGGATAGGCAATCTACCAACTGCTCCATGATCTTGAAAAAGTATCGCATACCAGTCTCCCTCTGGCGTATCAACTATTCCTCCCTGAGCTACACCTTGATTGAAATATCCTCTATCATCGCACAATATATCTTTACCGATAAATTCGTCATCTAATGATTTAGCCATATAACACGCTTGCGTACACATCCATTTATCCGGTAGCGAATGAATTAAAAAAACATAATAGTGATCATTTATTTTGTAAAAATGAGCTCCTTCATATCCGAGTATGAGATTTTTTTCCGATACAATAATTTTATGTGTACCATTCTTTTTAGGCCCTGATAAATCTTTATCTAATTCAGTTAACCATATATCACTGTTGCCATATATTATATAAACTCTCTCGTCATCATCGAAAAACAATGAAGCATCATGGTAAAAGTCTTTTATTTCCTTTTTAACCCATGGCTTATTTATATCAGTTGTTGTGTAAAGGTAGGTTTTTCTCGTGTCATTTGCTGCAAACACAACATAAAATGTTCCTTTATGGTAACGTAAACTTGCCGCCCACATTCCTTTTCCATAAATATTTTGATTCCCTACTAATCTTTGCGCTTCAGTACTATCTAATTGATCATATACAAAACATGCATGCTCCCAGTTTACTAAATCGTACGAACGCAATATTTCACATCCTGGCAAAAAATACATGGTGGTTGATACCATGTAATACGTTTTTCCTACACGTATGATATCTGGATCAGGATAATCTAGTGGTATGATAGGGTTTATTGCTTTTAATTCTTCCATTTTCTGCCTCCTTTTGCGTTTTCACCACATATAATGATCGGACCTCATATTTCTTATACGTGTGCATGCTTTTTTAAGCAAAAAAGACTGAAACGGTTCATCACCTTTCATGATGACAGTTTCAGTCTTTGTGAAAATTGAGTTAAACCATTTAAAATCGAAAGGGTTTATTCAGCGTCACTAATCGCTTCTTGGTGATCACGGTATGCTTCGTTAATCATGTCAACATATTGATCAGCATTTAAAGCGTCTAACTCTGCCTGGAACTCGTCCCAACGATCTAAGTCGTATTGTCCTTTGACACTCCCACAGCTAAAGCAGTGGGATTCTTAAGTGCTTTGTCGAACGCAGGCCATTTCTGTTTTGTTCAAGCCTTAAGTTTCAGGGGG
>NZ_BAAACW010000154.1:0-6238 GCF_039521845.1 Alkalibacterium iburiense | reverse complement strand
TTTGACAAAAAAAGAAAGCCCTTATAGGCTTTCTGTCACTTTTTCCTCGTTTCAACTGTCAAACTCCCGTGTTGTCAGACGAGCTGACCGATCCTCCTTTAAATCATTCTGTTCATTTTCCTGTTCTCTTTTATTATACACAAAATAAGCTGTCTTTTTAATGAATCTTCATTCGTTTCTGTTATACTCTTAAAAAGGATATGTTAAACTATACATGATAAGATTCTATCCGTAAAAAAGAGGAGGAGTTCCTTTGTTTCCTAGCAAAAAATATAAAATGAAAAGTGTGTCATCTACAGAATGGACGGTGCTTGGCATTTCCGTCGTTTTATCCTTTGTCCTTGGGCTATTCACTTTCTCATTTTACAGTAAGAAAAAAACAAAAAGTGCAGATACTATTTTAAAATCTGTCAAGAAAGAATTTCTCAAAGAAGGACCGATTGATGGTTCGTGGATTGAGCTGACAAAAGTCCCATGGAAGAAGTTTGCTTATGAGACCGATGTCTATTATGGCGGTATTTCCAGATATGAAGAAAATAAACTGGTTCAGTATGAGTTCATTGTCAATGCTTATACTGGTAGCATGATTGACATTTATCGTGTATAAGACCATTGTCTAACCCTCACCTCGTGAGGGTTTTTCTATTTAAGAAAAGCCTGCATCCAGTTCAGGATGCAGGCTAGGTATTAAAAAGTGAGTACAGCTTTACAGATTCGATTTCCTTTTTTAGAAAACTTCTCTTCGAATTCAGTCATAACATTTTCCTGATCCGTTTGATGAAGATCCAGATAGACTTCTTTTAATAACGTACCGAATTGAGAAAAGCTGACTAGAGAATACTCAAATAAACCTTGATTATCTGTTTTGAAATGCAATTCTCCTTCAGGTTTTAAGATGGCTTTGTATATAGTTAAGAAGTCTTTATACGTTAAACGTCTTTTCTCATGTCTATTCTTCGGCCAAGGATCCGAGAAGGTCAGATAGATGCGATCAACTTCACCATCTTCAAAATAATCTCTTAGTTCATTAGCATTAGCTTGAAGCAACTGTAAATTAGGTAATTTTTCTTCAATCTGTTTTTCTAATGCGGTCACGATGACACTTGTTTGCAATTCGATTCCAATAAAATTAATGTTTGGATAGCGCTTAGCCATCTCAATAATAAAGCGGCCTTTGCCACATCCTATTTCAATATGAATAGGGTTATTTTCATTAAACCGGCTGAGCCAGTTGCCTTTTATCGTTTTTTCTTGAGTGACCACATAGTGGGGGTACTCTTGTATTTTCTCTTTTGCATAAGGTTTATGTCTTAATCTCACCTGATGCCCTCCTCCATAAAAAAGGAACAGATTGGTCATCTGTCCCTACTCATTCATAAATGGTTAATAAGTCATTCAATTTAATTAAATTTTTATTTAAATGTCTTTCATTTTTCTTTATAAAATCTGTCTTGATATCTTGTAAAACATTCAGAATGCTATACCAATAAAGCGACTCTTTAGATTCACTCACATAATCAAACTGACTTAGCCATTCTTCCCATTCTTCAAAAGGTATATAGCGTTCTAACAATTGACTAATATCATACAACGGATCAGCTAATAAAGAAGAATCCCAGTCAACTAATAATAAGTCCTCTTCACTTGAAAGCAATAAATTTTTATGGGATATATCTCCGTGACACACAACTTTTTCACTTAAATCAATATCTTCCGGTATATTATTCTTTAAAAATTGAATAGCCTGTTCAATTACTGGGAGACGACTTAATTCAGAATCTAAACCTACGACACATTCTCGGTAAAAATCGATAGGAGAGCACACTTTTCCTCCTAATCGATGCAACATGCGTTTTAGACTTTTAGACAAATGAACTTTTTGGACAATTTGAGTAACGTCAGATGAATTCATCTCTTTTTTGTACAAGGTTCTGCCATTACACCACTCTTGAGCAGCAAGGACATCTCCGTTACCAATTCTCTTAGTCCAAACTAATTTAGGTGAGATACCTTCTAAGGATAATGCAGCTAGAAAAGGAGAAGAGTTTCTTTTTAAAAATAATCTCTCTTCGTCTTTAGTGCCCATATATGCTTGACCTGTATCTCCACCAATAGGATGTAATTGCCACCCCGTTTCTCTCTCTAACTCCATACGTACTCAATCCTTTTTATTTTCTTCAGTCATGAAATAAACAGACACTGATGTATCTTCTATTTTAGGAAGAATTCGTGAACTCGTCAAGCGCATGCATGTTCTTTTTCATTTAATGTCTTTATTTATAAGAACCCCTCACTATAAAAGGGGTCCACATTGTTTCTCTATTTCCTTTTCATAGGCTCTCTGCAGCCTTCTTACAATCGAATCATCTGTCACACTATACGTCCAATTGTCCACTTGATTAACTGGCATGATTTCTAATGTGGTACTGGTACAGAACACTTCGTCTGCTTCTTTTAGGTCATCTAGTGTAAACGACTCTTCAGACATCGGAATACCTAAGGCATGTGCACATCTTTTTAATACGAGCTTAGTTATACCAGGAAGAATGAAGTGACTATCAGGATGAGTATAAATCACTCCGTCCTTCACTATCCCTACATTAGAAGAGGATCCCTCGGTAATGATACCCTCGCGATGTAAGATAGCTTCTTCCGCCCCTTTTTTATGCGCTTCATGTTTAAGCATAATATTACCTAGAAGAGAAATCATTTTTATATCACATCTTAACCATCGGATATCTTCTTCTATAGACGTTTTTATTCCATTGGTTAATTTCTCTGTGTTCCGAATAATTTCATTTGCTTTGCCTGTTAATGAGGGCAATACAGCTACATCTGGATAGGTATGATTACGGGGAGAAGATATGCCACGTGTAATCTGTAAATATAAATCTCCCGTAGAAATATTTGATTCTTTTAAAAGCTGATTAGCTAAGGTTTTTATTTCCTCTTTAGAATAAGGAATAGTCAATTCAATCTTATTGGCACTTGAATATAAGCGATTGATATGTTCATCTAAACAAAAATAAATGTGATTATAGGCACGAATAACCTCATAAACGCCGTCACCAAATTGATAGCCTCTATCTTCAGGGTTAATAACAACTTCTTCATGATCAACAATTTTGTTATTCCATATCACTTTCATCTTCAGTCCCCCTAGTTTAAACACTGGATAGGCGTTTAGGCGAGTAGACATAGACAAAGCCAGCTACAAACAGTGCATTGGCCACTAAAGTCATGAGTACAGATTCCCATTCGCCATTAAATGATACAATTGCAAAAAGTACAGCCACTATACTCAATAAATAAAGTAATAGTTTTTGAATAGCTTTTATTTTATCAGTATCTGACCCGGGATACAATTTAAAAGTGATCGATTGTTGAATAATTTGCTTGAGAGGAAGTAATTGAAAGCCAATTAAGTATAAAAATAGGACACTCATCAGTATATTGATGAGGACACTGTCTGTAAAGTAAATAAACAGTCCTGCTATGATTGCTAAACGGAGATACAATCCGCTAAAAGCAGTATTGCGGACAAAGACTCGAGCCAAGTAAAAAGTATAAGGCGTGTCATCTGCTTTAAGAGACTTAATGAACCAATCTAATACTTTAAAACGTCTGACTTTATTACTTTGGTAAGGTGTTTCTACAAATAAATTAATGAGTCTATAGATTCCTTGGACTCTTTTCTTTTCAGACTGGATGAGATTCTCCCAATTCCATCCTGTTCTTTGTTCTTTATAAAAGATCCCCCATATATAACTAATGAGCGTAATGACTGAGAAAACAAGACCCAAAAGCATGGAGTAAAATAGTGAAACAGAGAGACCGAGTACTGATGACAAAGCAACAGTCAAACTCAAGTAGCGCTGCCTTTTATCTGAATATTCTTTAAAATAGTTGTAATTCAAAAGCAAATAGGTTGATTTCCATACAATCAATGTTCCAATCCAATAGACATTTAATAAGGTGTTCCACTCGTTTGTTGCAGCTAAAAGTGGGATAGACATGAACCCAATTATACTTATCATGATTGAAAAGAATAGCAAAGAATGTCTCAGATGAGCAAACATCACACGGTTTAGCTCTTCTTCTTTAGGCAATAGAAACAACGTATCGGCTGGTTCTATCAATGTTCTTATCCTTCCTAAAGGCAATATTCCTACAATCAATAGGAGTAAGACTACACGTGGCAGAACAGCTCCTGAAGACACTGTTTCAATATATTCTGAATACGTAAATCCTAAAGCGCCAACTAATAACAAAAGGGCTAAGACAAAGTGGTCGTTTAAAATGTATTTTAAAAACTTCGATAATCTCTTGTAGTAAATACTTTTTCTTTTTTGAAACAAATGAGTTATATTCATTGCATAAACCCTTCTTTATCGGCTAATGTGGCATACATCTCATCTAATGTGGCATTTGGCATGTTAAATTGTTGATGCAATTCATTTAGCGTCCCTTGTGCGTATATCTTTCCTTCATCAATGATAAGAAATCGGTCACAAATACGCTCTGCGTTAGCTAAGACGTGTGTGGACATTAAAATAGACGCGCCATTATTCTTTTTTTCTTCTATTAGTTGAATCAAGTCTCTAATAGCTAATGGATCCAAGCCTACGAAAGGCTCATCAATAATATATAAAGAGGGTTCTGTAATAAAAGCACACAAAATCATAACCTTTTGCTTCATTCCTTTTGAAAAGTCGCTCGGAAACCAATCCAGACGATCGGTTAAACGAAAAAGTTGCAATAAGAGTTCAGCTCTTTTAAAAGCCTCATCCTTTTTGATATCGTAAGCTAAAGCTGTGATTTCTATGTGCTCTCTTAAAGTCAATTCTTCATACAACAACGGTGTTTCGGGGATAAACCCTATTTTTTTTCGGTATGTATCTGGGGCTTCATCTACTGTTTGACCATCTAAACGAATATCCCCTTCAAAAGGTTTTAATAGCCCCATCACATGTTTAATAGTTGTACTTTTACCTGCGCCATTTAAACCAATTAAACCGACCAATTCTCCATCTTCTATCTCAAAACTGATATTCTTTAAAACGGGTATACGACTGTACCCTCCTGTTAACTCTTTAACTGATAAGCTCATTCCATTTGTCCTTCCTTTGACTGATAGCTTTATTTTACCATAACTTTAATTTGCAAAAAGATGAATTAAGCTTTCTTTTATTATTTATTTGTTTTCTGTGATAAACTGTACATATAAACTGTTCATGAAAGAGGGATTATATGAGTGAGTGTATTTTTTGTAAAATTATTAATGGGGATATCCCTTCAAGAAAGGTCTACGAAGACGATGATGTGCTAGCTTTTCTAGATATTTCTCAAGTTACCAAAGGACATACTCTGGTTATCGCAAAAGAACATGTTAGAAACCTATTAGAATTTACGGATGATCAAGCATCTGTCCTCTTTTCTCGTATTCCGGCCATTGCACGTGCTGTTAAGAATGCACATCCTGACTGTGGAGGATTAAACATGCTGATGAATAGTGAGGAAATTGCTTCTCAAAGTGTCTTTCATGCCCATGTTCATTTGCTTCCAAGGTATTCAAAAGTTTCTGACGGCTTTGGATTAAAGTGGATCGAGCAATCTGACGCCTATTCAGATGAAGAGTTAGATGAAGTACAAGCAGCTATTAAACACGCATTGAAAAATGAATAAGGAGGGCAACACTATGAAACATTTCTTACTAGGCAGTTTATCTGGACTGGTGGTCGGTGGAATATACGGACTGGTTAAAACACCGCGTTCAGGTAAAGAAAATCAAGATTATCTTAAAGACTATATAGACGAAACGAATCGCCATGTTCAAGATGTAACGGATAAAGTGAATGATTTGAAGCATTCAATCAGCACTTTAACCAATGAAGCAAAATTTGTTCAGAATGAATTTATGACGGACATACAATCCACAGTTTCAGAGTTCCAATATGAAGCTGAACCCAGAATGAGACGTATTCAAAACAAGACAGAGAAAATTCAAGCCGAAGTTGAAAAAACTGCGGATACTCTTTCTCAATCATCTCATTAATTTTCTAAAGGTAGAAACACTTATGCTCAAGGGCCAAGCCCCTTTCAAATCTTACATTATTCCTGTTTTTAATCAGGGAATCATAATAAAAAGTCCTTCTCAAATTGAGAGGGTGCTGAAAAAGAAACCCTTTTTAAGGGCTATAAATGGGTAAAATAAATAATCAGTGATTATCTGGTAAAT
>NZ_BAAACW010000153.1:0-2272 GCF_039521845.1 Alkalibacterium iburiense | reverse complement strand
TTTTTGTGTAAAAGATTGATTTACAAGCAATAAACGAAGAAATAAACTATAAAATAAACAAAATTTTTGGAAATACGTTTGTCGGATAGGAGGAAACCAAATGAAAAAAGTACTCAAATGGAATGGTTTACTGCTCATGCGGGAATGGAAAACACGCTTGCTTTTAATCGGGTTTCTTCTGTTCCTAAGCACGTTTTCTTTACTGTATAGAGAACAGTCTGTTATCCTTCCGGAAGCGCAACTCAGAAGTGAGTACAGCGATGCCCATCAAATTTTTCGTCTCATTCCCGATGCTCATTTTGAAGGGGAATTGGGTGAGGAAGTGGAAATGAGATTGGCAAGAAACTCACGCTTAATTGGACTGAACCAATACATTTTGACCCAGCGTGAAGGAAACACTGTGGAAGGGTTAGAAGATATTGTCTCCGATTACTTACAGAACGGACGAGAAATGGCTGAAAACAACCTCTTTCTACACGATGCGACGGAATTTGAATCCCATGACTTGTTGACGTCCGTTTATTTACCATCGCGACAAGAAGTGGAAGAGCAATTGGGCTTTTATAATGCCTTAGAAGAGAATAATCTGGATATTGAGTGGAATCCCTATGCTTCTTCTCAAATCTTCCAGCAGCAAATCGAACTGTTTACTTCCGTTGTTTTGTTTATAGCGATTGCCCTTCTGGCAGGGGATCATTTTACAAAAGATCAGGTGAAAAATTATAGTGTCACTCAAAATATTCCCTTGTCAATGAAGACGCAGTGGAGAGGACGCACCTTTCTTCTGTGGCTGATGACCTGGGTGGTTGCTCTTATCGGAATAGCAGCCAGTTACGGGATTTCGCTTTTTTCTTCGGATACAAGAGGTAGTTTGCAGTATCCTATACCGATTTATATAAGTCAGTCTATGTCTTACATCCCGTTATGGCTCTACGGCTTATTGCTCATCGCTTCAGGTATGCTGATCAGCTATCTGTTCTTGCTCATTATCACGGGGTTAAGCTGGATGATCCGAAATGTGTACTTTACCCTCTTTATAGTAGGAGCTCTCGTTCTGTTTCCAGTGGTATGGACTGTTCTGCCTCCCTTCTCGGGCTGGCAGCCGTCTTTCTATACGGATATTGTTTCAGTCGTGAGCGGGGAAAGTGCCGTATTATATCAATTGCCTACCATAGAGTTCTGGCGTCTGCCTTTACTCGCTCTTATTGTATGGCTGGGCATTGAGATGGTGTTTCATTATGTATTCAAATTAATTCCGACCCAAACACTCGGACTGAAAAGGAGAGTAACCCAATGACCCTAGAAATAAAGAATATGACCGTTGCTTATGGAAGTCGAGTTGTTCTAGAAGACATTTCATTTCATCTCGAAAATGGCCAGCTTATTGGTCTGGTAGCTCCCAATGGAACAGGTAAGACGACACTGTTCAATGCTATTATGCGGTTTATACCTGTTCAATCCGGTCACATTCTAATTGACGGAACAGAGTATACAGCCAAAGACAGTGATGTACTGGCTTTGCATCAGCTCATTACCTTTTTCCCAAACCAGGCTGATTTGCATGAGAATTTCTCAGGAACAGAGCATATTGAAATGTATGCGGATATGTGGGCTGGGAGGAGAGATGATGTACAGAATATTATCAAACGCCTGGAGATGGAGGACTATGTAGACAGAAAAGTCAGCACTTACTCTTTGGGCATGCGCCAGCGTTTATGTTTTGCGATGGTCGTTGCGGCGGATACGCCGATTATGTTTATGGATGAAGTGATGAACGGACTCGATCCGGAAAACGTTTCACTGGTGTCAGATATTTTAATTGAGTTGAGACAGTCTGGAAAAATTATTATTGTCGCTTCTCATTTACTTGATAATTTAGACGAGTACGCCGATAAAGTCTTCTTTTTGAAAGACAAAAAGCTGCACTTTACATTCAACCACCATGAAGAAAAGGAAGACTACTTTAAACTGGTCTGTACACAAAAACAAGCAGTTGAATTGGAAAGTCAGTTTCCGATGCCGGAAGGGACGATTCATCTAGGAAATAGTGTGTTGTGTATCCCGCTCAAACCATTAACAGAAAAAGAACAGCTGACTTTATATCAATTGATTAGACAACTGGATCAGACCGAATTGTCGGTCGGACCCTTGGGGACGTCTCAATACTATTCCCATTTATACGGGTTGGAGTTGCATTCATACAGGTAATGCCAAAAGTTCTATGAAAAATCAGATTATTCCTGTTCGAAGGTATGATATTCCCAAATAGGAT
>NZ_BAAACW010000152.1:0-4428 GCF_039521845.1 Alkalibacterium iburiense | reverse complement strand
ATTGACTGGTTATTCTTAATACATTAAATAAATAGGTGTATGAGTAGTTTGATTCAAAGCATGATGACTGCTAATTTATATTAGTCTGTTTAACTTATTGAGGCATATGGTATTACTACTCAAATAGTTCAATTGTATATTACTAATCATCAAAAAGTACACTTAATAATGTTATACTAATGATTAGGAGAACCATTACTTAGAAAGAAATGAGTGATCACAATGACTGGGCTTCCAGAAGATTATATGAATGATATCCTCGTTCGAATGGCCTATCATAATAGTGCTATTGAGGGAAATACGATTACATTACCAGAGACGGTATCGATTATTATAGAAGGTACAACTCCAGGCAATAAGAGTATTCGTGAATTTTATGAAATTGAAAATCATAAAGAAGCTTTTCATTATGTTTTTAAATTATACGCTCATTCAGAAAAGCTAAGTATTCCTATAATAAAAAAAATTCACTCCTTATTACTTGATCGTCTACACCATGAAAGAGGTAAATTCAAAAGCACTCAAAATGCCATTGTGGGTGCTGAGTTTAGAACGGCTACGCCAGAAGAAACACCTCTACTAATGACCCAATGGGTAGATAATACAATTTATCAATTAGAACATGCAAAATCTACAGAAGATAAGCTCACTATACTTTCCGAATCACATATCCTGTTTGAGCGAATCCATCCTTTTTCAGACGGGAACGGGCGGACAGGACGTATGGTTTTGATGTATCAAGCTTTAATAGAGTTTGGAGTACCTGTTGTCATAAATAGCAATAATAGAGCAATATACATTCAGTCTTTAGCCAATCAAGACAGTGCGTCATTATCTAAACTATTTCTACAATCAATTCATTATGAAAAAGAGAGAATGGAACATTTTACTGCTGATTAAGTGTGCACTCTCGTGAACTAACTAAGTAATCAAAATCGAGGCTGACCTTACCATCCAATAGGGGTAATATAAGTAAAAGATATCAATTAAGATACTTCAGTTTCCATCCATTTTTCATTTGACTTGATTTGTAGTATAATAACAAAGGCTTTTATTCAAGGTAAACGCACAAAGAATTGAATGAATGCTCGTGTCCTGAATAGAAAAAGTAAATAGGAAATGGTTAGGAGAATTTTGTAATGTTAGATGTAGTTGGAGAGAGGTTAGATGGCTTAGTACTTAAAGGTCTTCCAAAGGAGAAGACGTTAGAAGCTAGCTTGGAAGCTTATACGAAGCCCAGTTTACTTAAATTGGCAGAGTTAAATGCCTTTGATGTTAAAAAAAGCTGGAATAAAACGCAAATGATAGAAGTCATCGCTGATAGTATTAAAAACTCACTTGATGAGTGCGTGTCAGACTTTGACGAGAAACAGTTAGAGACTTTAAAAGGAATCGCTAACGAGACCGCTGAAGACACTGACTTGCAAAGTGAGGGTGTTGCTTCAGCAGTTGAAAAAGGACTTCTATACGTTGCTGCTAATGAAGAAGATGTTTCATTTTCAATGCCAGCAGAAGTTGCAGAAAAAGTGAGTGAGGTTGCGACTAAAAATGAACCTGTCCAAGCTAAAGCTGATTCTGTCGTTAAAGAAGATAGTCGACCTATTCGAACGGCTCCTTTTTCAATCAGATCTCGAAGAAAGAAAAAAGTACAACAACGAATCGTTAATAAAATTGGTCGAAATGAGCCATGCCCGTGCGGTAGTGGGAAAAAATATAAGAAATGTTGTTTAGCTTAAATGTAATGAATAAAACGGTATGCCCATCTAAAAGCGGCATGCCGTTTTTATTTCGATGGTAGTGGTACAATAGTTTAAAGGTTATTTTTTGAAACAAATCTTTTAAAGGAGTTTTTAAAGTGGATAACAATAAGATTAAAGTGAGTACAGCTTCATTGAAAGTGATGGCGGGATGGGGGATAGATACCATTTATGGGATTCCTTCCGGGACTTTAGCTCCCTTAATGGAAGCCTTAGGAGAACAAGAAGAGACAGATATTGATTTTATTCAAGTCAAACATGAAGAAGTGGGATCAATGGCAGCTGTGATGCAGTGGAAATTTGGTGGAAAGTTAGGGGTCTGTGTAGGATCGGGTGGTCCAGGTGCATCTCACTTAATCAACGGACTGTATGATGCAGCGATGGATAATACACCTGTTTTAGCTATTTTAGGATCGCGTCCTCAAAAAGAATTGAATATGGACGCGTTTCAAGAGCTGAATCAAAATCCAATGTACGATCATATTGCCGTGTACAATCGTCGGGTCGCCTACGCTGAACAATTACCCAAAATGATAGACGATGCTATTCGCACAGCCATTTCTAAGCGTGGCGTAGCCGTCCTTGAAGTCCCAGGTGATTTCGGTTTCAAAAAAATGGACAGGGATGCCTTCTATTCTTCGGGTCACAGTTACCGTGATTTTGTTTCTTCTGCAATTAATGAAAAAGATGTTGATGCAGCTGTTGAATTACTAAATCATTCCAAACGTCCAGTTATTTATGCGGGAATTGGAACGATGGGACACGGTCCAGCTGTTCAAGAATTATCTCGTAAAATCAAAGCACCGATTATCACAACAGGTAAAAACTTTGAAACGTTCGATTATGACTTTGAAGGGTTGACGGGTTCCACTTACCGAGTAGGCTGGAAACCAGCTAATGAAGCGGTAAAGGAAGCAGATACCGTTCTGTTCGTTGGTTCTAATTTCCCTTTTGCGGAAGTGGAGGGGACGTTCTCAAATATTGAACACTTTATCCAGATTGATAACAACCCGGCCAATCTCGGTAAACGTCACAATCCAGACGTGGCTATTCTTGGGGATGCGGGAGAAGCCGTACAGTCCTTGCTTAAAAAAGTAACACCGGTTGAGAATTCAGCATGGTGGCGAGCTAACTTGAAAAATATTCAAAACTGGCGAGACTACATGACTAAGCTAGAAACAAAAGAAAGTGGACCGTTACAGCTTTATCAAGTTTATCATGCCATCAATAAACATGCCGATGAGGATGCCATTTATTCTATTGATGTGGGGAATTCGACTCAAACATCTATCCGTCATTTACACATGACTCCAAAGAATATGTGGAGAACGTCTCCCTTGTTTGCGACTATGGGGATTGCCCTTCCGGGTGGAATTGCCGCTAAGAATGTTTATCCTAACCGTCAAGTCTGGAACCTGATGGGAGACGGTGCGTTTTCAATGAATTATCCAGATGTCGTCACGAACGTTGTTTACAACCTCCCAGTGATTAACGTCGTATTCGCGAATACGGAATATGGATTCATCAAGAACAAATATGAAGATACCAACGAAAACACCTTTGGTACGGATTTTACAGAAGTAGACTACGCTAAAATTGCAGAGGCACAAGGAGCAGTTGGCTTCACAGTCAGACGTATTGAAGATATCGATCAAGTGGTGGCTGAGGCCGTTAAAGCTTCTAAAGAAGGTCGCACGGTAGTCATTGATGCTAAAATTACAAAAGACCGTCCTATACCAGTTGAAAACCTAGAATTAGACCCTGCTTTGTATAGTGATGAGAAAATCAAAGCCTATAAAGACAAATATGAAGCTGAAGAATTAGTGCCATTCAGTGCATTCTTAAACGCTGAAGGCCTTGAATCTAAAGTCGCTCAATCATCTTAATAATTAAATATAATCAAAAGAAGCCACTATCTGTCAGAAATATTTACAGATAGTGGTTTTTTTAATGAAGATGTATTTTCTTACTATTCATTTCAATCCATTTAGAAATATCTACATTTGTCATTCGATTCGCCTCCCATTATCTCTTCTTTTATATTTTAGCAATTGCTAGTTGGATACTCATTAATTAGTCGTTACCAATCGAATATAAGTCACTAAACTATTTAAAATAATGTTTGAGTCTGAAGGTAAAAGCTGCTTTTAAAATAAAAAGTCTTACAAACTACTTGCAAATTATTTTAATCTCATATATAGTTAGGCCATGGGTTAGTTAGTGTACTAACTAACCATTCGACCGAGCAAGCCAGAGGAGGGCTTTTTATTGGATACATCGATTCCGATTTATTTACAAATTTCACAGTTTATTGAAAATGAAGTCATCAGCAATCGTTTAACGGCTGAAGATAAGGTGCCGTCAATGAATGAATTTTCTAAATCAATGAATGTCAATCCGGCAACTGCAGGGAAGGGTTTAAATGAATTAGTCGATCAAGGCATTTTGTATAAAAAACGAGGCTTAGGGATGTTCGTTACAGCAGAGGCAAAAAGTATTATTTTAAACAAACGAAGAAAACAGTTTGAAGAAAAAATACTGCCTGACTTTGTAGAAGAAGCCAAGCAATTAAATATTAGTAAGGAAGAATTAATTCAATGGAGGTAATGCCAAAAGTTCTATGAAAAATCAGATTATTCCTGTTCGAAGGTATGATATTCCCAAATAGGAT
>NZ_BAAACW010000151.1:0-6950 GCF_039521845.1 Alkalibacterium iburiense | reverse complement strand
AGTCGGCTTTAATTTTACTTTGAGCACTTTAACACAGGACTTTGTCTGTTCTTTTTTCACTCGCTTCACCTCTATCACGAATACAAACGTGTGTTCTTTTTGTTAACTTTAGTATATCACTCCGTCAACGGAAAGGCTAGAGAAATGTATACTTATTTTTAAAAGAAAAAGAAGACAAAACAATCAGACATTTATCTCAATGTACGCTCTCATCCCACGATTAAAACCATGGGCTTTCACGCTTGATAGTTCTGTAAACTATCCATTGCCTACACCTGCCTTTTCCGTTTCTAATTCTTCAGCGTAGTAACGGACTAAATGCTCACGAGTAAGTAATAGACGACTACCTGACTCTTTTGAAGAAACAGTGACTTGAGGGTGTTTGGATAAGGCGATAGTTAAATCATCCAAACTAGCCTCGCTATCCAAATCAGCTTGACTTGTCTCGCTTTTTTCAAAAACATAGTCTTTATTTAATACATCTTGAATTGTTTTTTCTTCTTTATAATGAGGAAGTCCCGTTCGAAGAAACTCTTTTACAAAGTCATTGGCTGGGTGTTTCAAAATTTCTTCTGCCGTTCCCACTTGTTCAATTTGCCCTTCATTCATCACGCAAATACGGTCTCCCAAATTAATGGCTTCTTGCATATCGTGCGTCACAAAGACAATGGTTTTCTTTAATTCTTTCTGCAGTCTAGTGACATCTTCTTGTAGGCTGTTCTTCGTGATAGGGTCTAAGGCACTAAAAGGTTCATCCATTAAAATGATGGCCGGGTCCGCTGCCAAGGCACGCACCACTCCGATACGTTGTTGCTGGCCGCCTGATAAATCAGACACTTGTCGGTCACGATAAGTCTCAGGATCCATGTCCACTCGTTCTAGAAGTTCTGTCACACGGTCATGCATCTTGTCTTTTTCCCACTTTTTCATTTCCGGCACAATGAGAATATTTTCTTCAACTGTCATATTTGGAAAGAGTGCAATCTGTTGAAGGACATATCCGATATTCCAGCGCAGTTCTTGAAGATTATAGTCGCTGATTTTCTTTCCTTCTATGCTAATGGATCCTTTTGAAAGATCGATTAATTGATTAATCATTTTTAACGTCGTTGTTTTCCCGCTTCCACTTGGGCCGATTAAAACGAAAAATTCTCCTTCATTTATAGTTAAAGAGAAATCTTCCACGACAGCCGTATCGTCATAGTATTTATAGACATTCTCAAATGTAATCACTTCTTTTCCTCCTAAAGAGCTATTAATTTCAGTATAACAAAGGAGGCGTGAAACTTAATGTGATATACTTTTTAAAAAGAAGGGAGGCTCTGACATGCCGTTACGAAAATTAGAAGAAAGAGACAATCAGATTCTAGGAGAAATCATTCGGCGTTCTTTAGAAGAGCATGATTTAGCCATACCTGGGACGGTTTACTACGATGACAACTTATTTCAGTTAAGTGATTACTATAAACAAGACAAGGCGCAGTATTGGGTCCTAGAAAAAGAGGGCCAAGTGATTGGCGGATGCGGTGTGGGACCTTACAGAGGGCAAATAGGAGAGATTCAAAAACTCTATATTGTAAAAGAAGAGCAGGGTAAGGGCTATGCTCATTTGCTGATGCAACAAGCACTCGCCTTTTCGAAAGAACACTATGCTAGCTGTTATATAGAAACCTTTGCTTCTTTGAATAAAGCGAACCGCTTATATGAGTCATACGGATTTAAAGCTTTAGAGGCTCCTTTAGAAGGAAGTGAGCATGGGGCCTGTGACACGTGGTTGTATAAAGAATTTTAAAAAAGCCATCTATCTTTAATGAAAAGTAGATGGCTTTATATTAGAGGTCAAATGTGTCTTCAATAGTATCGATGACCGCCTGATCATTATTGCTTCCAATCATGTATCGGGAAGCGTTTTTGACTTCTTTGGTACCGTTGGACATGGCATAACTATTGGGAAGAGCTTCTAGTAATTCCAAGTCATTGTTGCTGTCGCCAAAAGCCATGATGTCTTCTGTATCAATGCTGAATGTCTCTTGCAGTTTCTGAATACCGGTTAACTTTGAAATCTCTTTAGAAATGATATCGTAAAAACCAAAGCCACTGGAAGTCATGCTCCAGTTTTCGGGCAAGATGGATTCTATTTGTTTTTCATCCACTTCTTCATTTTCTTCAAATTTTAAAGTGATTTTGATAATAGGCACATCAATGGAGCGGAGATCACTCACTTGCTTTTGATTCGGATAGTGTAAATTAGCTGCTCTCATAAAGGGTTCGCTATGAGGGCCGTCCGACAAGATACCGTAGCCATGCGTACTGATGACCATTCTATCTATAAGAGAATCAGGTAACTGATCTAAAAAGGTCTGAAAGTCCTTCTTGTCTAAAGTGTTGCTGTAAAAGAGCTCTTCCCCTATATGAATCGTGCTTCCGTTATCTGTTACAAAGATGAGGTCTTCTGTTAAGCCTTCGAAAAATTCTTTGGCTTTCACATGCTGATTGCCTGTTGCAATTACCAGGCGTACTCCTTTTTCTTTTAACTGAGCAGCTAATTTATAAAAGCGCTCTTTATCATAGTTTTTATCATCGTCTAATAATGTGCCATCCAAGTCAATGGCTATCATCTTAACCATAGTATCCCTCCGAAAAATTCAAAAGTTCCTACAGTAGTGTACCATAAATAGCCAATTTTTGCGGAAGACATTCAGTCTAGAGGATGACTTTAATTTAACTTAAAGCCAGTACGCCGTCTAATTTTTCTTTAATAGAATCTCTCAGATGATGCGTAATCATAATAACAGTCAGGTCCGGGTTGTTCACCAGATTTTCTTCTATTTTTAGAGCGCTGGTTTCATCTAAACTAGATGTCCCTTCATCCACTAAAATAATGTCTTTCCCTCTAATGAGCCCTCTGGCTAGAGCGATACGCTGCCTTTGTCCACCGGATAAAAGGCGTCCGGCTTCACCAACTGAGGTATCCAGTCCATTAGGGAGTTTGTCTATAATATCTTCCAAAGAGGCTTCTTGGATGACTTGAGTCAATGCTTCTTCCGGAAAATATTCATCTAGGGTAATGTTGTCCCGTATGGTTCCTGAAAAAAGATAAGGCGCCTGATCGATATACAGGATGCTGTCACGCAAAGCTTTCCCTGACAACTGGTTTAATTCCTGATTTGAAAAAGTAACCGATCCAGAATAATCAGTCAATTTACCAATTAAAATATTGAGTAACGTTGATTTTCCACTCCCGCTAGACCCCACAATCGCATATTTCCCACCTAAAGCAAAATCATACGTAAGTCCGTTTAATACTTCCTTTTCTCCATAAGCATAGGAAAGCTGTTTTAGACGAATGCCTCTTTCTTGACTGGTTAATGTCGTGTGTCCATTTCCATCTCCTTCTTGAATTGTTTCAAACTTTTCGAAAATAGGACGAACAGCACGGATATGTGACAGTTGATTGCTCACGCTTCCTATTGTATTGAAGATAGTAATGGCCAAATTAGTCGTTGCTGCAAAAGCACCGATTGAAACAATACCCACCCAAGAGAGGTAGCCTGTTAAAGCTCCAATGGATAGTTGTCCAACAATGTTCCCTAGAATAGCTAAAATAGAGACGTTCGCTACAACAAAAGCCTGCTTATTTTTTGCATCCGCCAGTGCTAATGACGCCTCTTTTGTTTTTTCGGTAATTCGATTTAAAAGGCTGTAAGAGAAGAGCGTATCAAAGCCAGCTAAATACTCAGAAACGTGACTTAAAAAGTGTTCACTTTGTTTTGTGGCAAAGAGAGAGGCTTCTCCCATTTGCTTTTGAAAAATTTTCGGTAAAAGAATGGTGGCACCACCAATGACTAATGTCCAGAGACCAAGGGACCAGTGAAAGAAAAAGAGAGCAACAATAGAGGTCAACGATCCAATTAAGCCTGTCAGCATCTGATAGAGATTATCAAAAGCGGTCACTTCTATTGTGGCAATATCATTGCTTAACCATGAGACATACGTGCCAACTTGTCTGTCGTGAAAGTGATTGTAACTTGTCTTTTCAATGCGAGTGGTAATGTCGGTTCGTATGGCTGTAGCCATTTTCTGCTTGGCCTGACTGATTTTAACAATTTGAAAATGAGTGAATATGAGGTAGACGATAAATAAAGCCAATATACGTAAAACGACCATTAAAAACCCTCGTAAGTCCTGATCCACTAGATAATCCAGTGCGGAGGCCATCCACACACTGACAAAGGTTTGACATAAGCCGGTTATAAACAATAAGCCAATGACAATACAGTTTTCTTTCCAGAACAGTTTAAAATAATGAGACATGTTAATCACTCCTTCTTTGTTGTATCTCAAGGATAGAAGAAGTAAACTAGCAATGAATCAATATTTACATATATGTAAAAAAGAGGTGGAAAAGAATGGATTTTGGTCAAACGTTCAAAAGGCTGAGAAAGAGTAAAGGGATGACGTTGAAAGAAGCCGCGGGTGACGGTTTGTCTATTGCTCAGCTCTCGCGTTTTGAAAATGGTCTGTCTATGGTAACGGTCGATTTACTTTATGATATGCTCATTAACATCAACACCACACCGCAAGAGTATTATTTCTTAATGGGGAAAGACACGGAAGAAAAGTTAAAAGCTTTTTTTCAACGGGTGATTAAACTCGACAATGATGAAGAATACGATGAAGAACTTTCCGGGTTGAAAGACATGATACGGAAAACCAATGCCAGACCTTATAGTTGGGAACAGTATTTCTATTATTTTGTGGAAAGCCAAATCCAAGTGAGAAAAGGAAAAAATCCAGAGTCCAACCGTTTAGTACTGGATTATTTACTTCAAGTGGATGACTGGGGAGAGATGGAACTGCGTTTATATGCCTTTTTTGGATTTATGTTTCCTGTGGAGACCACTCATTTTTTAATGAAAACAGCGATTAAAAAGAGTCAGCTCTATCAAGCCATTCCTCAAAGCATGAAGCTGCTTCAAACCATTCTGACCAATAACTTTTCTACTTTCATCTATCATGATCGGCTGGATTTTGCAGAAGAGGCTTTAGAGTTACTGGAGAAAGAATGTATAAAGAATAATGAGTTTGTAGAAACGCATTTAAACCTCCTGTTTAATAAAGGAATACTTGCTTTTAAAAAGAATGACCCTGAGAAAGGAAAAGCCTACTGTGAACAAGTGCTGTCTTTATGTGACATACTAAAGCAGGTCGATAGAAAGAAAATCTTTGCCAATCGATACAAAGCGTGGAAAAAAGAGTATACTAACCCGAATTATAAAGAACTCCTGATTGAACCGGGCTTAGTCGGACTGAAATTAACGTAAAGCTCTCATTAGCTGCATTAAATCAAGAAAATAAATAACTTAACGCCGCTTAAGCATAAGTTAGCGGCATTAAGTCTAAAAAAAATCACTCTAACACCGCTAATTGAAAAGTTAGCGGTGTTAACTTTTAAAAAAAAGAACTCTAATGTCGCTAAACAAGAAGTTAGCGCCATTAGTTTCAAAAAAATGGTTTCTAACACCTCTAAAAAAATTATTAGAACTATAGCGATAGGGTATCCACCAAAAAAAGCAAATAATTTGAATATTATTAAGATAAAATGAATAAACAGCCTTTTTTTATTAAGATTCTATGATAATATAGTAAGATAGCATACAAATTCAAAGGTGAAGGAACGATAGTATGAAAAGGCAAGTTATAAAAGAAACGCTGACCTATATGTGGCGAAACAAGAAAAACAGATTAGTTATTGTATTGTGTTTCGGTGCAATCATTTTACATAGTCTACTCATCCTGCCGAATACTCCAGGAGTAGAAGAAGTCAATATTGAAGCCATGGAAAGAAGCATGGAAGGAAACCGTCAGACATTTGAAGATAATCTCGAAGACGGTGTAACCATTCCTACCATGATGACTGGGACAAGTGCTTATGAAGTCGCTCGAAACGAGTATGTCAATCAAAGAGAACTGTTGACGGCGCTGGAAACGGGGGATGTCAGACGTTATTTAGATATTCCTTACCGAGATGCATCAGGCGGTGGGGGAACGGAAGATGACGAAGGACTCTCTTTCTTCTCCATACTGGGAACGCCTAAAGAAATGGATTATCAGCATATAAAGGAAAGTGCTTATGTGGACCTTGTCGATCCATTGAGTTTTCATATCGTGCATAACCGGACGAGCTTACAGCAGCTGCATCTCTTTTTCATCGGTTTAGGACCCTACATATTAGTGTTTCTATTACTCTTTATGGTGAGTGATGTGACGACGAAAGACCGTAAATTAAGTACACAAAAAGCAGGAGTGCCAATCAACTGGTTTGGCTACTTGCTTCTGCAGTCTTTAGCAGGACTGGGTTTTGTCCTGTTATTTTTCCTCGCGTTATCTAGTGTCTTTATACTATTGAATGGCCTGTTACATGGTTTTGGAACCTTCCAGTTACCTGTCGGACAATTTATGGCCAATCCGCCTGGTGAGCCGTTTTATTTATCCGGACCTGGGTTAATGCCCCTAGGCGAATTCTTCTTAAAAGTCTTGCCTTACCTAGTCTTACTACTATACGGCTTTACACGCTTAACGACTTTATTTAGTTTGCTTTTAAAACACGATGTGATCGTCTTACTGGCTTCTTTATTTGTACTTCTATTCCCACAGCTATATTTTGGAGAAGGAGTAAGGGAACTGATGGGCTATTCCGTTTCCTGGTTTCCACAAACTTATTTCCATTTCGGAGATGTAGCTACAGGGGCCGTTTCTCTACTGGCTTGGGAATTTGTTCCGTATACAAGAGGTCTTATCGTATTGGGAGTCACTATTGTGATTATAGAATGTTTCACTTACATTGCGTCTAGAAAAATTAAGAGACAGGCGTTTGTCGGGGTAATGCCAAAAGTTCTATGAAAAATCAGATTATTCCTGTTCGAAGGTATGATATTCCCAAATAGGAT
>NZ_BAAACW010000150.1:0-6807 GCF_039521845.1 Alkalibacterium iburiense | reverse complement strand
GAGAAAACCACATGTGAGGAATGTAACAAGTAGTAAGTACTAGTTCTTTTTAATTTAATGCAACACTAGTGAACCTATAAATCTTCTGGTTTTGGCGTTTCTTTTTTAGGTCCTTCTAAAACAGATACGACATTGACGAATCGAACAAATTTTTCTAAACAGCTTTCTAAAAACTGTACAGTACCTGGATCAACTAAATTGTCCTGTTCATCAAACGCTTCTTTTACTTTTCCTAACAAGAATTCATTTCCTGGCATGACTATTGCATTGACTCCCGGTGCATCCAGTATTTGACGCAAATGCAGCTGAGCGCGGGAAGAACCCTGGTCATAATAACTGGCGCCTACTATCATCACAGGCTTATTTTCTAAGGAATGAATTTTGAAAGACAGCCACTCTAAAGTACTTTTTAATGCGGCTGGAATCGTATGATTATGTTCAGGTGTCGCAATAATCACACCATCTGCTTGAACTAATTTTTTATGCAGTGACTGAATTGGCTCACTGTTAGTCTGATCGTTACTTTGATTAAACAACGGAATATCTTTAATCTCAACAATATCTAATTCAAATAAAGAACCAAACTGTTTTCTAATAAAGTGCAATAACTTTCTGTTATACGATAATTCTGCATTTGATCCAACAATACCTACTATTTTCATTTGTTTATTCTCCTATTCTTTATAAGGTTTTTCCCAAGAAAAGTTTTCTGCTACTTGTTTATTAATGGTGTGTGCATGCGTTAATTGTTTAGTCATCGATACAAAACTTAAGAAGTCTTCAAAGAGTCCTTCTAATTTAATAATCTGTTCTTCACTGGCTAGTCGTCCGTCTGGATTAAAGGCTTGAAGCGAGTGGCTGAGTAGAAATTCTGAGCTTGGCATAATGCGTGCCTTTAATTCTGGAGCATCCAATATTTGTTTTAAATGTAACTGGGCTCTAGATGACCCGAGTACACCATATGAAGCACCTGTAATCATAACGGCTTTATCTACAAAAGGATAAATGCCATAAGACAGCCAATTAAGTGCATTAATTAATGAAGCGGGAACGGAATGGTCATATTCGGGCGTACTAATAATTACGCCGTCAGCTGCTTCTATTTTATCTGCAATAAATTGTACTTCCTGTGGAATCACTCCATCTGCAGGTTTGTTAAATAGTGGCAAGTCTTTGATTTCTACCAACTCAATAGTGGCTGTTTCTGAAAAGTGATGTTGCATAAATTGGAGTAACTTTCGGTTAGTTGATTGTTCTGAATTTGTGCCTACTAGTCCGATTAAATGTGTCATAATAATTTTCCCTTCTTTAAATAAGTTTTTCTTTTAACCCTTTTGAGACCATTTGTTGGTCTTCTTTCGTAATGACTAGCCCGTCAATACCTTCCAATTGATCAAGCTCTGTTATTATTTCCTTAGCTGACTTGCCATATAAACGCGTTGTCCATATTTCTCCCTCTATCGAGCGTTTAGAGTAAATGGATAAGCTAGCTACATCCGTTGTTACCGGATACCCTGTTTCGGGACTTAAGATATGGTGGTAAGTCTTCCCTTCTTTAGTTAGTTGCCTTTCATATATTCCTGACGTTACAACTGAATGGTCTGCTACTTTTAAAACTGATACGTAATTGTCTCGTGCCATCATAGGATTTTGAATCCCTATTTTCCAATAGTCACGTTTTCTAAACCCAACAGCATTTCCACCTAAGTTAAGTAATGCTGATTGGACGTTATTATTTTTTAAGTAATCCATAATTAAATCAGCACTGTATCCTTTAGCTAGAGCTCCTAAATCAATCAGCATCCCTTTATTCTTCAAGAAAACGGTTTGCTCTTTATCGTTCAATTCAATCTGACGCGGATCTGTTTTTTCTAAAAGACAGGTAATCTCTTCTTGCGCTGGTACTTTAGCATCCTTAAACCCAATTCGCCATGTTTGAATTAAAGGCCCAATTGCAATATTTAAATAACTCCCCGGCGCAAAACTGTGGGTTTTTCCTATCTTAATGAGTTCATACAATTCGGGATGCACTTGAACGGGTTGGATACCGGCTTGTCTATTGACTGCCATTAATTCAGAGCTCGAATCATTCGCACTGAAACGCTTTTCGTATGTCTATAATCGATGGATAACCTTTTCCATTAAGTTGCTGGCATCTTTATGTTCAATATGAATATCAATAACAGTGCCCATTAAACGAATGCTTTTAAAGTCGATGCTCATTTTGTTTACCCCTCAAAAGTTGATTCAACCACGTTTTCCATATGAGCCAGCTCTTTCAAAGCAATTTTATTTCTGTTTATTTTGGAATAGGCTCTTGCGTCATAAATTAACTCTAGAATGTCTTTTTTAGACTTCTTTTCAGCTATAGCATTTTTAGCTAACTGTATAGCTGCCCGGGCTAAATAATAGGTTACGTGATTATCTGAGCAAATTGAGATAGCATAGTGCGATAGCGCGTTACTAATAGCTATTTCGTCTATTTCCGCGTAAAACACACTGCATTGGAAAACGATATGAAGCGCTCGCCATGTGTCTTCCATTCCTTTAGTCGGGTAATTATATATATTTTCAAGTACTTTGTTGAAATAAAATTCTGCTTTGTCTTGTTCTTTCTCTCTAAAATAAACCATACCGATACCCGTGTAAGCCAGTAAACGGAATATTTCTGAGTCGAGATCTTCTTCTTCAAATAAGATTTGATTAAATACAAACAGAGTATCCATTGAAGAGGTATGTTGAAAAAGCATGATAAAACCATGTAAATAGCGGTAACGTAACATTAAATGAGCGTCTTCAATCGCTTCAATAGAAAGAGTCTGGAGAAGCTCTGCCGCTTTTTGGTATTCACTCGTGATTAAAAAGAATTCAGCTTCATTCATTTTCTCGATTGTCTCTGTATGCCTCACTCCGACTTTCGGAAACAATTCTCCTAAAGGAAGATCCAATCGATTACATAGCTGTATCAATATTTTCAAATTGGGGACATGGCCATTGTTTTCAAAACGACTTAATGTGGCTTGCGTACAAATGCCTTCCGCCAATTCACTTTGTGAAAGACCACTCTTTTTACGTTCTTTAATGAACCGTTTTATATTCATACCCTCTCTTTGTATATTCATGTTGTGTTAAAATTCACATATTTGCTATATTTAGAATTATACTCTTATGTTCTAAATCCGTCAACGTCTTATATAATTTTGTGAATATTCGTTCAAACTTTATCTTTAACTAGTAACCTCCTAGAGTGTTTATCCTAAAATAGTCATTCTAGGTTATGCATTTTTCACTATTCTTTATTCTTTTTATGATAAAATTAATGAATAAGAATTTGTGGACATATAGATTGAAAGAAAGTAGGAGACTCATGCATAATTTATTCATTCGTTCATTTCAAACGATTGCTCGACCAGCTGCTTATGCTTTGAACTGGCGTGAACCCGAGCTGCTAATTGGAGCCAATCCTCTCTATCCCGTACCAGTTATTTTCAAAAAAGAAGAATTAATCGATGCATTTAAACGAGTAAAAGGAGATTACAATGAATAAACCAAATAATTATAGTAAACAAGCACAAGAAGAGTTCTTTCAAACAGGCACGACTTTGAACTATGCCTTTCGTCGAGATATGCTCTTGCGCTTTAAAAAGATGCTGATTGAAAATAAGGACCGAATGGCTGAAGCTGTTGCGGCAGATTTCGGAAAGTCATATTTTGAATCCTATTCAACCGAGATTCTAATGATTTTTGATGAATTAAATTATATGTTGAAAAATTTGAAATCCTTAATGAAAGCAAAACGTGTTCCGACTTCTCTCATTCATTTTTATTCTAAAAGTCACATGGTTCACGAACCTTATGGGAATGTATTAATCATTTCTCCATGGAACTACCCCTTTACCTTATCTTTTACGCCAATGGTTGGTGCAATCGCTACAGGGAATACAGTCGTTTTAAAACCTTCAGAGACAACGCCGCATTCGTCTGCCCTGATGAAAGAAATGATTGCAGAAACTTTTCCGCCAGAGTATATCACTGTCGTAGAAGGCGAATCAGACACAACACAGGACTTAATCAAGAGTGATTTTGACTACTTGTTCTTCACAGGAAGTGGTCGAGTCGGCCATGAAGTCATGAAAACAGCCAGTGAAACTCTGACACCTGTTACTTTAGAATTAGGGGGCAAGAGTCCGGCGATTGTCACAGAAAATGCCAACTTAGTGAAGGCCGCTGTGCGCATTGCCTGGGGAAAAACGGTCAATGCAGGACAAACGTGTATTGCTCCTGACTATGTCCTTGTACATGAATCGGTGAAAAACCGGTTTGTTTTACTTGTTCAGCAAGCTTTTGAAAAACTTTACGGCTTGGATGTTTTCAGTAATGATGACTTCCCAAGTATTATTAACGAAAAACATTTTGAGCGAATTCAAGAATTATACGCGAATGAAACCCTTTTGTACGGGGGACAGTCGGATCCAGAGACGCGCAAAATTGCACCGACCATAGTGGATGAACCGGCTTTGGATTCCGACATTATGCAGGAAGAAATTTTTGGACCTGTATTACCTGTCATTTCTTATAAATCACTTGATGAAGCCGTTGCTATTATTCGCAAGCGTGAAAAACCACTTGCTCTTTACTTGTTTACTGAAAACAATTCCGTCAAAGAGTACATCAGTAAACATGTGTCATTTGGTGGGGGAGCGATTAATGACACGCTCATTCATTTTGCGAACAACAACATGCCTTTTGGTGGCGTCGGCGGCAGTGGGATGGGCGGTTATCATGGAAAATACAGTTTCGATACCTTTAGTCATACAAAAGGAATAACTGAAAAAACGACCTTGTTTGACATTCCATTCCGTTACCCGCCTTACACAGACTTTAAAGAAAAAGTCATTCGTTTTATGTCTAGATAACTCGTTAAAGCTTGGTGTGGCGATTCATTGAATCCTACACCAAGCTTTTACTCTTCAATTTGTTGTTAAAAGTGGAGTTCAGCCAATATTTCTTTTCTGAACTCAACATTTTTATAAAAATATGAAGTTCATGCCTGATTATTTTCAATGAACTCAATATTATGTCAAAATAATTGAGTTCACACTCTTTTATATTCGTGAACTCGACAAAAAGGCCTTAGATAGATATTAATCTAAGGCCTTTTTCCTGTTTCATTAAAACTCATCTCGCGCTTTACGCAGGTCTATAAATGTATCTAAAGCTTTTGCTTTAAGAAATAAGTTGATCTGTTTCTCTTTGCCAATCGTAGAAGGCAAGGTCGGTTCATTGTCTGCTCTCATCTTATCGGCTTCAGCCAATGCTTGAGAGAGTGTTTGGTTAGGAGACTCTACAGACAAAGCAAAGCGTAAATTGGTTTGAGTGTATTCGTGAGCTGCAAATACCTGTACCTTATCATCTAACGTGTTAAACTTTTGCAAGGCATCATACTGCGCTTCATAATCTCCTGTAAAGACACGCCCGCATCCACCTGAAAATAAAGCATCTCCACAAAACAGGTTGTCACCCATTAAATAGCTAATATGCTCTTCAGTATGACCGGCTGTTTTAAACACTTGAAAAGTTTCTCCCATTAATTCAAACGAGTCTCCTTCTTCAACGGTGTGATTAGTCAAAGACTGCGTTTCTATCGGACCGTATATTGGCGTCTGTGGGTATTTATCTAAAACATCACTCACTCCAGCCACGTGATCATCGTGTTTATGGGTGAGAAGAATCGCCTGTAACGTCAGCTCGTTTTCTTTTAAATGCTTTAACACACCTTCTGATTCACCTGGATCAACGACTATCACTTGTGACTCTTTTTCAATCAGCCATATATAATTATCTGAAAAAGCCGGAATTGGATAAACGTTCATTGTAAACTCCCCTTTTTGATTTCATCTAGAGTCAGTATACCTAATATAACTCTATTGTGAAAGACATGCCCTTATAACTGAAAACGTTATAGTATGGTTTTATTTCCTTCCACCCTTTATACTAAACACAAGACAGTAACAAGGAGGCATTTTGAAATGAAAAAATTAACCCCTACAGATATCAATGACCAGCAGCTTGTTGATATCCGTTCACAGCTTGCTTACCAATCCGGACACTTAGATTACTCACTTAATCTTAATCCAAAAAACTTCAAAAAGTATGCCCATCACTTTCTTTCTAAAAATGAGCCGATCTTATTGATTGGAGAAGATGAGCGTGAGATAGAAGACGTTTATGCATTAGCTAAAGATATGGGCTTCCATAAGCTTGACGGCTATATTAATATAAGTGATGTCCCATCTGATAAAGTTCAGGCATCAAAAACGGCCTCAGCTGAGTCCTTTTTAAAGCAAACAGACGATTTTATTTTACTTGACGTTAGAAATCCCAAAGAAATAACGCGACCGGCACCCAAGAAAAACTTAGTTAATATTGCACTAGAAGATTTACCTAATGCCTATCCAAAGCTAGATTCTAACAAAACAATCTATACCTTATGTGGCTCAGGAAATCGCGGGACATCCGCAGCTTCCTATTTAGAGACAAAAGGATTTAATACAACGGTTATTGAAGGTGGCATGAAAGCTATTCAGGAAGTAATGTAATAAAAAAAAGCGCGTCAGTCTATAGTTGAGACTGGCGCGTTTTATTGATTTTAGTCCATTTCAAAATATAAGGATTGGAGTAAATACCTTTCATTATACTTTACAGCTATCTTCTTCATCCAATTTTTTAAACGGCTTAACTCAAGTTTTGCAGTTGAATATCCAGGTTTAACCCTTGCGGTTATTGAAACTTCTTATAAAAAATTAT
>NZ_BAAACW010000149.1:0-10293 GCF_039521845.1 Alkalibacterium iburiense | reverse complement strand
CCTATTTGGGAATATCATACCTTCGAACAGGAATAATCTGATTTTTCATAGAACTTTTGGCATTACCTAGCTTTTATCTTCACATATGTCTGGGGCTACAATGATTCAATGGAGATGTATGAGAAACGGGAAAAACCTAAAAATCCTGGAAAATTGAAGCCGGCTAAATAAAACAAACCCATGAGGACAGCCTCATGGGTTTTTTGATTAAAGTTGGTCTAGTTCAGCTTTTAAATACGTTGCCAATTCTAGCATGGCATATTTATCGGCTACTTTTTCAGCGTCTTCATTATAGTTGGTATTGGTGTTCACGTCATAAGTGTAGACCTCACCGTTTTTATCTATAATAAACTCAAGAGCCGCTACATCAATGCCTTGACCTTTTAAGAAGGCTTCATATTTTTGAATGTGTTCTTCTGGGAGTCTATCGACAATAGTAAATTTGCTTTCTTCAGATAGAATCTCGCCATCAGGTCCAATTTGACAAATATCAGCTGGACACAATTCAAAACCGTCACTTGAATCGACTTTAACGGCATAGAAGTATTGGCCTCCGATAAATTCGGATCGCACGATATGGCCGTCTACAGATTGAATATACTGTTGAACTAAAGTAATGCCATCAATAGACTCTTCAAAATCCGGACCATTTAAATAATCTCGCAATTCATCGATAGAGTACAGTAACTGTACGCCTAACCCTTTCCCCGCGCGGTTATGCTTAATAATAAAGGGGAACTGATTCAATTGTTCGGCAGCTTTTACGATATTTTCTTTTCCAACTGCTCCTATAGTTTTCGGCGTCTGAATACCATGCTTCTGCAAAGCCATATACTGTTTTAATTTACTGACTTCCAGATTTATGGCACCTGTCCCATTAATCACGCGCGCCCCTTTTTCTTCAAGCCAACTTAACACGTGCTCTGTTAATTCAGGCGCATAGCGGTTTCCACGCGTATGAGAGCTCGCACTCATTCGGTTGTAGTACACGCCATCTTCCGGTAAAGCGTGAATATCTACCTGTCCTTCTCCTAAATGCCAGTCTTCATACGGCACGTTGAGTTCTTCAAGTCGGGCTATGAGATGTTTTGTCCAGTCGCTATTTTCATGTAGAATGTACACTTTTTTCATTCAATAAAGCTCCTTTTTGTCTGTTATCTCATTATTATGTTGAAACGAACTAAAAATTGCAAGTTTGTCTCAGGAATAAACAAAAAAGCTCCTTAGACAGGTGTCCTAAAGAACTTTTTTCATGGGAAAGAATGATTACGGACGTTAGCGAGTCGAAAATAATAGTTAACGTCGCTAATAATTAGATTACAGACGTTAACTACGGAAAAATAATACTTAACATCGCTAATCATCATTTTAGCGGTGTTAGTCCAAAAAATACATGAGCTAACACCGCTAATTCACTCATTAGGCTGATTCATCATAAAAAATGGAGCGTGAATCTCTCTAAGTCTTTCATTAGAGGGATTCAACCATCGAAATGTGAATCGAATGCCTCTAAACCTCTAACCCAGATACTTGGCAACGACGGCAGCCATAGATTTGGCACTAACAAGCAAGCTGTTTTCGTCGATATCAAATTTAGGGTGATGGTGAGGGTACCAGTCCTTGTCTTTTGGCTGTGCTCCTACATAAAAGAAAGAACCGGGTTTTTCTTGCAGGTAATAAGCAAAGTCTTCGGAAGGAGATTGCGCTTCGACCTCGACAACTTCTTCAACTTCAGGAATATTAGCTTCTATTAAAGCATCGCGGACATTTCCGGTCACTTCCTCATCATTGATTAAAACAGGGTAGTCATTGGCATAATCTAATTCAGCTTTTACACCATACATTTCTTCAAGGCCTTTAGACATTTGACGAACTTGTTTTTCAACTAAGTCTCTGGCATCATTGGACATCGCTCGGACGTCACCTTCTATAGTAACGGCGTCTTTTATGATGTTGAATTGGCCTTTTCCATCAAAAGAACCAATAGTCACAACGGCTGTGTCAAACGGATCGATGCGTCGGCTGATGATGGTTTGAACATTCATGACGAAAGCACTAGCTGCGACAATCGCGTCATTGGCTGTATGAGGAGAAGCTCCATGTCCGCCTTTTCCTTGGACTTTCAACACAAATTTAGCACGTCCAGTTTGGGTTTCGCCACTACGGTAAAAGACTTTGCCACTTTCCATAGAAGACATGACATGAATACCGAGTACGGCATCCACTCCGTCTAGCACACCAGCTTTCACCATATCAATAGCACCTCCTGGAGGCATTTCCTCTGCAGGCTGGTGGATGATACGAATATTACCCTTCAATTGGTCTTTCATTTCTGCCAATGTTTCCGCTAAAACAAGCATATAGGCGGTATGGGCATCATGACCACACGCATGCATCACTCCTTCGTTCTTCGAAGCATACGGTAAATCAGTCTCTTCTTTTATAGGCAGAGCATCAAAGTCGGCACGCAAGGCTAAGGTTTTTCCTTCCTTTCCTCCTTTGATATCCACGACAATCCCTCTGTTGCCACCGAAATTCGTTTCGATAGAGTCGATCGGCACGTCTTTATAAAAGTCTGCAATATAGGCAGCTGTTTCCTCTTCTTCAAAAGAAAGTTCTGGATGAGCATGGAGGTAGCGTCGTATCTCAATCATTCTGTCTTCTTTTTCTTCTAGTGTGTGCATTACTTTTTCTAAAAAAGTCATGGTGTTCCTCCTTTAATAATCGAATATCCTGTAGCTAGTCGCTATCTATAGTATACTAGTATTAGATTAATTTTTGCATAAATTGGCCTTATAGGCGACTATGCGAGAGAGAAAGGAAGAGACAGATGACCATTAAATACATTTCGTCACAAAAATTAGGAGCGTACTTTGACTTGCAGAACTATGCTTTCCCGGCAGATCCGGCTGGCAATAGAGAAGAGCGAACGGATGTCATTTGGGATTCTATTATTCCCTTAGGTGTGTATGATGAAGAGGGTTCGCTGCAATCAGCGTTAATTATTCGCCAATATCAAGCCTTCATGCACGGAAAGAAACTGCCTATGGGAGGTATTGCTAATGTGGCCAGCTATCCTGAGGCACGCGGTCAAGGCAATATTCGGGAATTATTTAAAGAAACCCTTTCTATCATGAGGAAAGAAGGGATGCTGCTTTCTTATTTATCCCCTTTTTCGTATCGCTTTTACAGACAGTACGGTTATGAGCTGGCCTTTGAATACAGAGAGTATCGCTTCACCGATTTTTCCTTTAATTTCAAACCGAAAAAGATGAAAGGGACGGTCGAACGGGTCAAATGGAAAAATGAGCAAGATGTGATTAAACAGCTGTATACACAAAAATATGAGAACGCGGTTGGGCCGGTAGACCGGGAAGAGTGGGTTTGGAAAGAAAACAAACTCAGAAGTTCAGACCGTACCATCGCTGTTTACAGAAATGAATCCGGGGATCCGGAAGGCTATATTTTTTACCGCTTTAATGATCAGGGAGGCTTAGTTTTCACTATAGAAGAGCTCGTTGCCTTGACAGGTCAGGCAGAAAAAGCACTGTGGTCCTTTATCGCTTCCCATGATTCACAATTTGATACCTTCACGTTTAAAACCGGAGCAGTCAATAACCTGTCTCATTTATTTAATGAACCACGAGCAGAACAACAGTGGGTATCCGGCATGATGGCTCGTATTGTGGACTTTGAGGCCTTTTTAAAGGCTTATCCCTTTAAAGAAGGGGCGAATCAAAGCTTCGTGTTGGAAGTAGAGAATGATTTTGCCGATTGGAATAATGGGGTATACACACTGAATACCGATGGCCATGCAACAGAGGTTAAAAAGGGAGAAGGGAATCCTTCAGATGAAAAAATATCGGCTGATATTCAAACCTGGTCGCAACTGTTCATGGGGACACGTACGTCTGAAGACCTATATCATCAGGAAAAGCTACATGGTAAACTAGAGACGATAAAAGCTTTAGAAGAGCTGATAGAAAAGAAACAACCAGAATTATATGATTTCTTTTAATTTGTGTGAGGAGAATTTTATTGAGAATACTAGGAAATATAGCATGGTTTATATTTGGAGGCTTTATCACATTTTTTACATGGGTTCTTTTAGGTATCCTCTGGTCCATTACGATTGTAGGGATTCCAGTCGGAAAACAGTGTTTTAAATTTGCGAAAATGGCTGGTGCCCCATTTGGAAGAGAAGTGGAATTTGGCAGAGGGGGCGCGTCTTTCTTACTGAATATCTTATGGATGATTTTTGGTGGCTTTGCTTTAGCTATTGAAGAAGTGGGCTTGGGTATTTTATTGTGTCTAACCATTATAGGCATACCTTTCGGTTTGCAGCACTTTAAGCTAGCCAAGTTAGCCCTTCTTCCCTTTGGTGCCCGTCTTTACAGAACCGCATAAATACAAAAGAAGAGGGAGTCAGCTTGTTTAATCAGGCTGATTCCCTCTTTCAGTTAAAATGAAACTAATTAAATAGACTCTGATACCATTCAGCGGCTTGCTGAACTTCTGTGTTTGTTAATTGATGGCCGTAATCTTCCCAATGTAAGGTCACGTTTGCGCCTGCTTGGCTGAGTAAGGACTCTAAGTCTTCAGACTCTCTAGCTGGACAAATAGGATCGTTTGTACCGGCACCGATAAATACGGGTAAATCAGATAAGTTGGGTAATTCTAACCCTCTTAAAGGCACCATGGGATGATGCAGCACAGCACCGGCTAAGGCATCTTCATAATGGAAAAGCAAACTTCCTGCAATGTTCGCTCCATTTGAATACCCGACAGCCACAACTTTCGATCGGTCGAAACCATATTTTTCAGCTGCTTCATCTAAGAAAGCTGCGAGCTCTTTCGTACGGAAAACTAAATCTTCCTCGTCAAACACGCCTTCTTCCAAGCGTCTAAAGTACCGGTTCATGCTATTTTCGTTTACATTCCCTCTGACACTCAATACATTAGCATCTGGATCAATGCGTTCTGCTAAAGGCAGTAAGTCGTTCTCATCTCCGCCTGTCCCATGTAATAAGAGCAGGGTAGGTCCGTTTAAGTCTTTTCCTTCTTTAAAAACATGTGTGTGATTCATGGTATCTCTCCTTATTCTGTTAAATTGATAGGAGGAAGGATGCGTTCCAATTCCTCACGGTTCTGTTCGTATTGTGGGGGTAATTTCAATTCTGACCCCATTGTCTCATAAGACTCATCGTGTGCAAAGCCAGGCGTATCCGTCGCAATTTCAAATAGGATATTCCCGGGTTCCTTAAAGTAAATCGCATCAAAATAGTTTCTGTCTTTGACCTCTGTGACGTTAAAGCCATGATCGGCTACATGTTTCTGCCAGTCCAAGTGATCCTCTTTATCATGGGCTCTCCAAGCAATGTGGTGAACCATACCGACACCGATTCGTCCATTTGGCACAGCTTCAACAGGCACTTCAACAGTATTGCCAATGTCAGCTTCTGATTTCAATCGTATTAGACCGTCTTCTTCACCAACTTTAACAAAGCCCATGGTGTCTGTTAATGTTTTGACCGTATCTTCTGGTTTAAGTGAGTACAATACAGATCCTGCAAAACCTTTGATAGCCACTTCAGGTGACAAGCCAAAGTTAGACCACGTATTGGCTTCTCCTTCTTCTCGTTCAACCAGTTCTAATTTTAAGCCATGAACGTCATCAAACTGAAGATAGGACTCTCCGAAACGTTCTGTTTCTTTAAAGGTGACAGAGTGTTCTGTCAGACGATTCCGCCAGAAATCAAAACTACCTGTTGGAACAGCATAAGTTGTGACGCCGACTTGCCCGCCACCGATTCTTCCTTCACGGGCATTAGACCAAGGGAAAAAGGTAATAATCGTGCCTGGTTTTCCTCCTTCATTCCCAAAGTAGAGGTGGTAGGTCTGAGGGTCATCAAAGTTAACCGTTTTTTTTATGAGACGCAAACCTAATACTTTCCCGTAAAATTCAGCATTTTCCTGTGGGTGCCCGACAATAGCTGTAATATGGTGAATACCTAATGTTTTTTTCATAAAACTCTCTCCTTGTTATTTATCTCGAATTCGAACTATATATAGTATAACGCTGACCTTTCTCTTTGTCAACTTAAGAAAAGAGTGTGATATAATCAAGAGACAGAGATGAATGAGGTGGTCAAATGAAAAAAATCAGTATTATTGGTTCCCCAGGTTCAGGTAAGTCTACTTTAGCAAGGGAGTTAGCCAGTATAACCCACCTTCCTGTCTATCATCTGGATCGGCTGATGTGGAAGCCGAATTGGCAAATGGTGGATCGCGAGACTCAAATCTCCCTTCAAAAAGAGATCGTCGCTCATGACGAATGGATTATTGATGGGAATTACGGAGCCACGATGGCAATCAGGCTTCAAGAATCGGATTTCATTATTTTTTTGGACTTCAAACGACAGATATGCGTCTACCGTGCCTTTAAAAGATACCTTCAGTACCGTCATAAAACAAGGCCGGATATGATTGAAGGAAATAAGGAAAGACTGGACTGGAATTTTTTCAACTATATTTGGAACTTTCCGAAACACAACCGACCAGCCATCATTGAACACCTCACACATCTAGATAACAAAACTATTTATCAATTAACGTCAAAAAGAGAAGTCAAACGCTTCTTAAATCAACTCAGAAAGGACTTTGAGAATGAAAGCTTGGACAATCAGTGAACCAGGGTCGAGGGATAATTTGATTATGATAGAAAAAGAAAAACCTTTACCCGAAAAAGGAGAATTACTTATTAAGGTAAAAGCGGCGGGAGTCAACCGTACGGATACGTTAACAAGGCAGAATCCATCATTAGAAAAACCCTACCCTATTTTAGGCATTGAAGTGAGCGGGATAGTTGAAGAAAACCATTCTTCCATCTCCCGTTTAAAACCGGGAACACGTGTAGCTGGTCTAGTGAACCATGGAGGGTATGCTGAATACGTAACCATGCCCGCTGACCGAGCGATGGTCATACCAGAGAGCTTGACGATGACCGAAGCTGTTGCTATACCCGAGGTCTTTTTAACGGCCTACCAAACGATGTACTGGTTAGGTGAATTGAAAAACAAGGAAAGAATACTGATCCATGCAGGAGGAAGTGGAGTTGGAACTGCAGCCATTCAACTAGCTAAACAATTGAGTGAGGCTGAGGTTTTCACTACGGCAGGTCAAAGCAAAAAGTTAGATTTTGCCAAAGAATTAGGTGCTGACCATGTTATCAATTATAAAAAAGAGAATTTTGAAAAGATTATAAATGAAGTAACAGACGGAACAGGAGTGGATGTCATTTTAGACTTTGTCGGTGCTTCTTATTGGGAGAAAAATCTGGCCAGCGCAGCGATTGATTCAAGATGGGTATTGATAGGCACATTAGGTGGGTCGGAAGTGGATGATTTTTCTATTGGAAGCATTATGGGCAAACGACTGTCTTTGAAGGGCACCGTCCTGACTCCTCGAAGCGATGCCTATAAAGCTAAGTTGACACAAGAATTTATCGACCGATCCATGCCATTATTTGAAGACGGACGGTTAAAACCCGTTATTCACTCAGTTGTTCCTTTCAGTGAAGTGAAAGAAGCCCATAGACAAATGGAAGACAATGAGAACATTGGTAAAATTATTATCAAAATAACAGAAGAATAAGGGAAGAAGGAAAACAATGGCTAAATTTGAGTGTGCTCTTAAAGGTGATTTTGAAGACTTACTAGATAGTTTGCATGAAGAGATTACAGAAGCCAGCGCGACTGCGTCATATGAAGATGGGAGTATGCTCGATTTAGGAAATGTCAAGGTGGCTGTAAGAGTATATGAACGCTACAGTATGGTGGGATCAAATCGAGTCAGCATGAATATCACTGTTGTCGAAAAAGGAAATAGTCTGTACCTCACGGCTATTACTTCTGGAGGGAGTCAAGCTCTCTTTTACAAAGTGAACACCTTTGGAGAAGAAAGCTTTCTAAAATCATGTGTGAAAGCAGTAGAAAAATATATAGATCAGTAAATAAAGTAGAAGGTCCAGGAGGCTAGTCAATGAACTGCCTTCTGGACCATGAAAGTCTTGGTGTCAGACGATTCTCATAACTATATATCCCTTTCAATCCTGTGATGTTACACTATCCTCAAAGAAATCTTTTTTAAGTGAGAGTTTAAATTTAACTAAAAAGAAGACGAGTTGCTTTACTATATAACTATGGAAAGTAGGAAATGCAATGGCGAAATACGAGTATACCCTTGATGGAAATATGGATGATTTGTTAGATAGACTACATGTAGATTTGACGGAAGGAACTCCTTCAGCTACATTCGAAGATGGCAGTGACTACTTTGTGTGAGAAACTAGGGTAGCGGTGAGAGTATATGAGCGTTACAGTATGATAGGAACCGTTCGAGTCAGCTTGAGCATCACTATTGTTGGAAATGGCAGAGACTTGTACCTCTCCGCTATTACTTCTGGAGGCAGCCAAGCCATCTTTTATAGAATGCTGGCGATTGGAGAAGACGCATTCCTAGAATTGTGCGCACAATCAGTGGAGAACTATCTGGTACAAAAGGAAGAGACACAATTTTGAAATAACCCCCCTGAAAAAATATAGACGAAGGAATGGACACATACATAAAATAAAAGAAACGATAGCTCTGTAAAACTGGAGATACCGTTTTTTTTTGATTGAACTCTCAAAGAATTGTTATTGCCGGTGCTCTGTAAATGAGGTGCTATATTTTAATAGTTAGTTTCACGAGAAATGTTGCGAACTTGTGTTCCGTTTAGTATAATTAAAATAATTAAACGAAGCGTTTTCATAGGAGGGTGTACCATAGAAAAAATGGACGTATTTTGTAAGTTACTTGAAGAGAAAACTGAAGAAAGTGCATTAAGAAATAAACATGATTATGTTCAAGAAGTATCGGAATGGATTACTCGAATATTCTTACAAAGAACAAAAATAGAGGTCATTCATACCAATGACCCTCCTTGGGATCGCAGTGGAAGTTTAGAAGAGACGAATATACCGTTTGATAGTCGAAGCTATGCTTCGCTAGAAGATTTTGTAGAAAGAGAGTACACAGGACATACAACACCTTCTTATGTTAGTGGCTTCGGGCTATATCATGAAGGTTATAGTGAAAGTTTATACCAATTGACCTATGAATGGGTAGGGAAACAACTCGGTGAAGCGGTGGAAATGCTACTGTTGGAAAAAAATGACTTACTAATTGCTTATATCGAAACTGCAAAACATTATGATGAAGATCTCTCATCCGCCAAAGCAATCATTCGTTTCATTATTATGGAAGATATCGTAGGAGATTTTCTTTGGGGAGAATTACCAAATGAATTGCTACATGAAGTCATTAAGATGGACCTCACTTTTTTGATAAAAATGAGTGAAGCTAAAATGAAGAAGGTCATACAAGTAGAAAAAGAAGAAGCAAGGAAAAAAGAAGAGGTCGCAAGAATTCAGAGAGAAAGAGATCAGGTAACGGCTGAAAAAGTTTGGAAATCTTTAATAAAGAGACACCAGTTTAATCAAAATAAAGAAATTCCGAGAAAAATTGATAGACCATATTTTAAATCAGTCATTGTACCCCTGTTAAAGAATATGCAAGAAGCTGGTGTTTCTAAAGATGATATCAAAACACTGTCACTATTTTATTCATATGTATTTTCAAATAGTGTGACATATGACTTATCAGAAGGTAAGTTCTAACATCATAATGTTAGGTGAAAGAAAATAGAAATTTCAAAACAAGTATAAATAAATGATCGTAAAATCAAATAAAAGTCCAGAAGAAAAAAGATGAAATCTTCTAGACTTTTATTTATATTAGTTAATCAAACAGACTCCCAATGACAATACCACCTAATACACCAAATGCAATCCCCATACTGATATTATCTATGAGTAAACCCACTACCGTTCCACCGAGCATACCAAAAGAAATACCATAAGCGACTGTAAATCCTGAGTCTTTATTTTTTTTACTCATACCGCTCCCTATTCCTTCTCTTTTTTCTTACCCCATCCAAAGCCGCCAGTTGAGCCAAAGATGACACCAAGTGCGATCCCCATAGCCAAATTGTCAAATACTATTCCAAACAAGACGCCAAGGGATAAGCCTAACCCCATTCCCATACCGGTCGTTTCCGAAGGGGTTGTTTTCTTTTCATCTCCCATTATATGCTCCTTTGTACTTTAATAATATATTTCTGATCACTAGTGTTGCATTAAAACATTTAACTGTTTCATGACATAAAAAAGTCCTTTATAATAGGGTTGGATG
>NZ_BAAACW010000148.1:0-8494 GCF_039521845.1 Alkalibacterium iburiense | reverse complement strand
CCAGCCATTTATTTTTTAACATAAATGGCTGGGCTGATTTATTTAGACTGAGTTTTTTCCCAGTCCCTTCTTTTACCTCCCTTCATCACACTTGACGATGCACGAAGGGTGATAAAAGGGGTTTTTATCGCCCTTCAGAGTAGATAATAATGCGTGAAGGGAGTTTAAAATGAATTTAATCTCCCTTCGCTAGTCATTTTCAGATGCGAAAGGAGATGAATTCGTTTCTTAGCGTGATTCTTTGGGTGGTTGGCAGACGTCACACTTCCGTTGATGTTTGTTTTTAAACTTTGTAAATGTTTTTTCGAAGGTGTTCCCGCATTCGCATCTAAAAAGTAACTTTTGAGAAAATCCATGGTATTCAGTAGACAATAACGTGCTCTCTGAGTTCTTTTCTACGAATTCGTTAATCTGGTTTATATTCCAGCGTTTGTTCATGTTTAACACCTCCAGCTTTTTCCTTAATGACTGATTCATTGTACCATCTTTTTGTTTATAGACCCATAATAGACTGTGACTAATTGTTAACACAATGATTCAGTTGTTTTTGCTCTTTTTATTTTTTTAGTATGACTGGTTCAGTGACTATGACTTCTTCAATCGTATCATCTGGGAGTTGGTTAATGACTCGTTTATATAAAGAATACAAGAAGTATGCACATAAGGCTGCCGCAACCAATTCCGCTAGAGGGTATGACCACCATACAGCGTTAATATCTCCAGTAAGTGAAAGCAGATAAGCTATAGGAATCAAAACGACGAGCTGTCTGACAACAGACGTAGATAAGCTGAGCATTCCTTTGCCAAAAGCCTGGTAAACCGTTGTCGCAATTATATTAAAGCCGGCTAAAACAAAACACTAGCTAATAATCCGTATCGACGGAACACCAATGGCCATCATTTCTTCAGATGCATTAAATAGAGTTAATAACTGCTCTGGGAACACCTGGAATAAAATGAAGCCAGCCAACATAATAGCTGTGGCATACATAATGGCTAACCGAATCGTATCCGTGATACGCTTCTTATTTTTAGCTCCGTAGTTGTAAGAGATAATTGGAATAATCCCATTGTTAATGCCGAATATCGGCATAAAGACAAAACTCTGTAATTTATAATACACGCCAAATACCGCTGTCGCTGTCGTCGAAAATTGGATTAAAATGATATTCAATGCAAAAGTCGTTACTGAAGTAATCGAAGTCATGACCGCAGACGGGATACCGACCACATAGATGGAACGAATGATGGCCCATTCAGGTTTAAAGCCTTTCACATTAAAGTTCAGTTCCTTATTCCGTTTGACATTTAATAGGATACCAACAACTGCCGCTATGCTTTGACCAATGACCGTTGCCCAAGCTGCTCCTGCTACGCCCATTCTTGGGAAGCCTAATAAACCAAATATCATTATAGGGTCAAGTATAATATTGATGCCTGCTCCTATCCCTTGAACCCACATCGCATCGACTGTTCGACCGGTTGCCTGTAATAATTTTTCAGCTGTTACCTGGATAAACTGCCCAAAAGAAAAAACCATAATAATCTTGGAATACAATATGCCAGATGCTAAGATTTCCGGATCGCTCGTTTGTGCTCTAAAAAAGGGTTCAACTAAGAAGAAAGCAGCAATCAAGAAAAGCATGTAATGAGCGACAGCCAAAAAGACTCCATTTAGAGCTGCCTTATTCGCTCCTTTAAACTTGTCTTCTCCTAATTTCCTTGAAAGTAAAGCGTTAATCCCTACTCCTGTCCCTATCTGAACGGCTAACATCAAGTTTTGGATAGGAAAAGCTAAAGACACAGCCGTCAGAGCATTTTCGCTTACTTGAGCCACGAATATACTATCCACTATATTATATAAAGACTGCACCACCATAGAAATAATCATCGGTAGAGACATGGTTAAAATCAATTTATTTATAGGCATGGTGCCCATTTTGTTTTCTTTCATTTATACTGCCTTCTTTCACTTATTTACACACAGAAAAAGTACTACCGCCCTTGGTTTTCGGCCGGTAGCACTGCTTCAGTATTATATCCTTATTCTTATGGGGTGTCAATTTTATTTGCAAGACTAATGATTAGCATAATATTTAATAAAGATATCTATTAAAAAAACAGACACCTTCGTATTGAAAGTGTCTATTTAATAATGTAAGCTGCCTAGTTCCAAATTTTCTGATACTTTTTCTTGTATTTAGGATCATCAACTAATTCTATTAATCTCATGGCTTCGTTTTTTATACTTTCGTCTTCTAAGTGCTCATATAGCTGTTTCATGTTTTGTAAGATATCGGAACGGATAAGCGTATAATTCTTTTCCTCTGTTCCATTTTCAAAGCGGTCAACCATCGCATCCATTACCAGCTGTTTTTGTGCCTCTCCAGCCAGTCCAACCTTCCAAATGGCTTGTAAACTATGTCTCGCTGTGACAAAGCGTTTGTCTTTTGTCACTTCCCAAAGCTGAGGGAAATCAGTCACCATTCTATTTTCCGGATCACTTTTAGCAGCTAGATTCGCTAAATATTGGGCTGCCCTGGATCGTTGATGGTTGTCTGTGTGTGATAAATCCTCCAGCAACTGATCCCAGACCTCATAAGCCCAATCTACTTCTTGATCAGTTATTTCCAGTATGTCTAAATAAGCCTCGTACTGCTCATCCTTTGTGCCTGATTTAGATTTTTCAAATGCTTTTTTTAAATCCTCATCCATTGCCAATCACCCATCCTTTTATTATATAGTTTAATGACCTCCGCAAGTTATAGCTTAAGCAAACTTTGGAGGCCATACGTATTAATCAGATTTTTTTATAGTTCCTTTATTTTGTTTTGCGGTCGATATCCAATTCCGTAGCGTATACACGAGGTTCTTTCTTGAATAAATACTCTCCGTGGCGAACGGAAGCCAGGCACTCCACGCGACGACGCTGCGCTTCGAAAGCACTAGGGGCATCCAACACTATAAAGTGTGCGGGTTTGCCTTCTTCTAGACCGTAAACATCTTCTAATTGCATTAATTTTGCCCCGTTGTAAGTCACTAAATCAAAATTACGAGGGAAGTCTTCTTCGCGCATGAGCTGTGTGGCATGCAGGCCGTTATCTAAAATATTCATCATATTTCCTGATCCAGCTGGATACCATAAGTCCACAATCGAATCCTGACCAAAAGCGACATTGATGTCGTTATCCACGAATTCTTTCACTCGTGTCAAACCACGCCTTTTTGGATAGGTATCTTGACGCCCTTGCAGGAACAAATTTTCTGTCGGGCATGCAACAAAGTTTATTCCAGACTGACGGAATAAGCCCATCATACGGAAAGCATAGGAATCATTTGCAGATCCGAAGAAACACGTATGAGAAGCGGTCGTTGACTTTCCGTATCCCTGTTTCATCGCTTCTGCATTCAGCATTTCCAAGAAACGGGCCTGATCATCATCTGTTTCATCACAGTGCACATCAATCAGCTTATCATACTTAATAGCTAAACGGACAATTTCTTTAATAGAGGCATTCCCGTCTTCAGCTGACCATTCATTATGCGGAATGCCGCCCACACAGTCGGCCCCTAATTGTAAGGCTTCTTCAACTAAGTCACGACCGAACTTTCCTTCTTCGTTGTAAGAAAACATGCCGTTTTGAGGAAAAGCGACCACTTGAATCGTGATTGATATTGTCTTTCAGTTCATCACGCACCTCCAAAGCGGCTTTAATACCGGTTAAGTTAGGATCGGTACAGTCCGTCTGGGCTCGTATGAATTGTGTCCCGTAAGAAGCCACATCTTTAACAGCCTGGCGGATACGTGTTTTCATCTCTTCTTTCGTTGTTCCTTTTTTATAATCGTTCCATAAATCGATGGCCTCAAATAAAGTGCCTGATTCATTTTTAATGTCATCATCTTGACCGGTGAAATAATAGTCTAGATGCAAATGAGAATCCACATAAGGAGGTAAAACAAAACGACCTTGTAAATCAATGATTTCGTCTGCTTCACCTAGATTATTACCAATGGCTTTAAACTTCCCATCCTCAATTAAAAGTTCAGAAGCATCATCGTGCTTGTAAATAGTGGCATTGATAAATTTCTTTTTCATTACTAGTCTCCTCTTGCTTTTTAACCTACTTTACTAGCTTTATTTCACATTAGCAACTTTTAATTTGAACTCTTTTCTTTGGTTTGACAGTCCGTTTCTAGGAGGGCATACATATACAAATCATCAAAACTGTCTCCAGCCCATTCATAATCTCTGAGTCATTCTTTTTTCCAGCTCATTATTTGAGTTCTTCCATAAAAGCAGCCAGATTATTGAGCGTTGAATTCAACCCATCTAGATGGTCTGACTTCCTCACTCCAATAGGGACATTTTCACAAATAAGGGTCACTTTTGTGCCTTCTGAAACAGCTTCGAAATACCATGATTGGACCATTTCACCAGAAAAAGCCGGATCCTCTGAGTCGAACATTCCGGATTGAACAATTTTCTTATGAGGAACAATCTCTAAAAATACACCTTGAGAGACATCCGTGTTTTCAGACGTCTTCCCTTTTACGGCATCTTCTGACTCATAGGTTAAAGTAAGCTTATACCGTCCACCTTTTCGGGGTTCAAATAAGTCCACATGCGCTGACATCCCTTTCGGTGGGAGCCAAGAAGCTAAAGATTCCGGATTGATGAACGCTTGATAAAGGGCTCGCGGTGAGGCTTGAATGACTCTTGAAGCCGTATCTATTCTTCCGTGCATTGTCTCCACTCTCCTTTGAAATAAATACCACTCTGCTATTTCCATCCTGTTTTTTCTTGACTGATGATCTTAAAAAGCTACCTTCTGAATGAATCACTTGGCCCGTTAGCCATTCCCTCTCTCTTCACTGCCTGTCAGGCATTCAATTTTTCAAGGGCACAGTCTAAGTCATTCCATTCGTAAATGAACTCATTCAGTAAAGCATCCCCTATTTTTATTTCAACTGATTTAATGTGTTTCGCTCCATAATGCTCATAAAAGTACCGACTCTTGTTTTCTTCAAGAACATCTACAAACACTTTCTCATACCCTTTTTCTTTAAAATAGGTAAACAGCTCTCTGATGAGCATCTTTCCTATTCCCTTTCCCTGGTAGTCTTCTAATAAGTAAATGGAAGTCAAATCAATGGAATAAGGAACTATATTCGTTTCTCTTTTCCAGGCATCCGCAAAACCAACGATCTGCCCCTCACTATTTTCAACCACAAGAATATAAGTATCCTCTTTTGAAATGTTGCCTTGCCATAATTCTGTTCGCCGGTCATATGACAATTGGTTGAGAAACTTATCTGAAATAATCCCTTTATACGTCGTTCTCCAACTATCCACATGGACTTTTGCGATATCTTCTGCATCCGATTGCTTAGCTTTTCTTATACGCATGAGGTTTTTCTCCTTTGTCTCAATCTATTGACCCTTTTATTCTGAATTCCTTCTCCATAGCTAGATGCAACCTTTTAATCGATTTCGTATTGATATATACGTTCCCTATTCGGATCTTTTTCACCTGTATACTCAAACCCTAAGCGATTGTATATATGGGCTGCCACTTCATTTCCTTCAACAATACTGAGATAGATCACTCTGACGCCATATCTCTTTGAAACTATCTCAATAAGTTGTCTCATTGCTTCGCTACCTAATCCAAGTCCTTGATAGTCTTTATCTATTATAATCCGATCGATCCAGGTGTCTTTATTCGGACCAAAAGACCCATACATTGCAAAGCCAACCACTTTATCATGAGAATAAATAGCAACTGGCTGCCACTGAGGATACTCCTTTGCTTCTTCAAGGCATTCAGCCACACTCTCAATAAACGTCTCCTGGTCGGGTTTCAATCTTACTTTTCTTACTTCAGATTCATTACTTTTATTCACTTCTTTAATAGTCACTTGAGTCATCTGTTCTCCTCCAAACTTTAAATTGAAAATCGGCTCCTATTTATTTTGTTCTTTTGACAAAACTGTCTGAATAAAAGCATTCAAACTTCCTATGTATGGGTGAACATTATCTAGGTGATAAAATGTACTCGTTGTGTCTGGATGATTTACTTCATCATTCGGAGAGTAGAGATAAACAGGTTTCTCTAGTCCTAGAGCGATACCCAATTCAATATGACTCCCCTTACCTGCTGGCAACAACACGATTAAAAAATCGGCATCCATCACAGCTCCCTTTTCCAGAATGCCTATTCTCTTTAGCTCTTCTATTTCAGATGCTCGGCTGTTTTCTGTCCAATCATACGTCTGAATAAATCCCTTATCTTTTAAACGTTTACTCACAGAGCGGACAGCTTGTTTATTTTTAAAGCTTGATGCCACGTAAAATTTTTTCATTTTTCATCACTCACTTCTTCATCCGTCTTTATCCTTATCATACCTTAAGAAGAACTCGCTCACTACATAAAGTTGCCATTATTAGTGAAGGAGCTTCACTTTCATTGGTTGATTGAAATATGTTTTCAGTCCACTCACCATCTTGTCGATGACAATCCACTAAAGTTGTATTTTTATTTGCCAGTGTTAAGATGATTTTAAACGAGTGAACAGGGAGGCAGCTTTATGAAAGATGAAATGCTTTTGCGCGGTATGCGTGAAAATAATTTAAAACACATTGATTTAACTCTTCCAAAAGAAAAACTCATTGTCTTTACTGGGCTTTCCGGTTCAGGGAAAAGTTCAGTGGTCTTTGATACGATAGCAGCTGAAAGTCAACGCCAAATGGAACAGAATTATTCACAGTATCTGCGTCGTCATATGGAGCTTCATGAACGACCTAAAGCTGACTTGATGAAAAATCTCACTTCAGCGATTGTCATCAAACAACAGCAAGTCCGTGGCAATCAGCGTTCCACTATCGGGAGTTACATGGATTTAGGTCCTCTCATTCGCTTGCTTTTTTCCCGTATCGGTCAGCCTAAAATTGGAGAAGCTATCGATTTCTCAAGTCAGAGTTCCTTCGGGCAGTGTCCAACATGTTCAGGGAATAAAGAGGTCATTACACCTGATTTACACTCATTAGTTGACTTCACCCTTTCTCTCCGTGATTATGCTGTCCAGTTCAAACCTTTATCTCCTGCAGGCTGGCAAGGCCGTTGGATGATCACCGGAGGCATTTTTGACCCGGATACGCCTTTAAAGGACTGGCCGGAGGATAAGCTGAATCTGTTTCTTTACGGTGATCCAGATGGCAAAGAAGTGATCATGCCTTTTCACACAAAAAATGGGCCTCACCGTTCCAAATGGGATGGTCTCATCCCTCGTTTCAAACGGCTCTATATCGATCGGGATATATCAAAACTGAAAGAAGTGGATGAAACGGATGTGAAAGCCGTCAGTACCACAGCACCGTGTCCCACTTGTGAGGGAATAGGACTCAATCCAAAAGTACTCGCATCTAAAATCAACGGCTTGAATATCGCAGACCTATATCAGTTAGAGCTGACCGAGTTAGTAAACGTACTGAAAGAGATAGATGATCCTTTAGGCAAGTCTCTGACCCAGCAAGCTATTCCGACTGTCGAACAACTGATTCATATGGGACTAGGTTACGTGAACTTAAATCGCCAAGTCCGGACGCTATCCGGTGGGGAAGCTCAGCGCTTAAAAATTGCGAGTCACTTAGGGTCCAACTTAAATAACTTCACTTATATCCTGGATGAACCAAGTGCTGGTTTGCATCCAGAAGAAGTCTCTCAACTAATAGATATCCTCAAACAACTGAGGAATCAGTTTAACTCCGTTTTAGTTGTGGAGCATAATCTAGCTATTATGCAAGAAGCGGACATGATTGTTGAGATGGGGCCTGGAGCCGGAACAAAAGGTGGAGAAATCATATATCAAGGCTCACTTGAAACAATTCAAGATACCCCAACCGCTCATGCCCTAAATGAACCGTTGACTTTGAAATCTGAGGTACGGGACTGGGATGAGACGTATTCCATACATCAAGCGTCGAAACACAATTTGAAACATGTTTCCGTTGAGGTTCCCAAAAATATCCTCTTAACCGTAGCTGGTGTATCGGGTTCGGGTAAAAGTTCTCTTATGGTCGATGAATTTACTGAACGTTATCCTGAAGCCATTGTTGTCCAGCAAAAAGGGATTGGTATTTCAACCCGTTCTACTTTAGCCACCTACATGGGCATTATGGATGATATTAGAAAAACCTTTGCTAAAGCGACGGGACAACCAGCTGGCTTGTTCAGTTTTAATTCATTGGGTGCGTGCCCTGTATGTAAAGGGAAAGGGTACCTTCAACCAGAAGTCGCTTTTGCTGATCCGGTAACCATTTTATGTGAGCATTGTAATGGGACTCGCTATTCCCAAGAAGCTTTATCTCACACCTATAAAGGGAAAAATGTTGTAGAACTTCTTGATATGACAGTAGAAGAAAGTCACTAGTGTTGCATTAAAACATTTAACTGTTTCATGACATAAAAAAGTCCTTTATAATAGGGTTGGATG
>NZ_BAAACW010000147.1:0-4996 GCF_039521845.1 Alkalibacterium iburiense | reverse complement strand
TTTGTGTAAAAGATTGATTTACAAGCAATAAACGAAGAAATAAACTATAAAATAAACAAAATTTTTGGAAATACGAAAAGCTAAGCCGAGGGTTAAAAATGTAATCATAACTGCATACCAAAAATTCGCATTTATCCCCTGTTCTGGATCAATGTAAGAAGGCAAGCCAATAATAGACCCAATAATACTCCACATGTTTACACGTAGTAACCCTGTGAAGAAACCGCCTATCGCACTGGCTATACTCGCACAGATAAAGGGACGACGGAAGCGAAGATTGATTCCGTAGATGGCAGGTTCCGTAATGCCACAAAAAGCAGATATTGCCCCTGCATACCCAATTTCTTTCAACTCTGGTTTCCTGGATTTAACAGCAACAGCTAAAGCTGCTCCGCCTTGTCCAACAATGGTCATACTGACTATAGCTGAAAAATAACTGTACCCGAGTGTCGCGAAATCATTGACATAAATCGGGATAATCCCCCAATGCAATCCGAAGATGACTAAGATCTGATAAAAGCCATTGATAATGGCGGCTGAAATAGCCGCATTCCAACCAAGGAAGCTTTCTAAACCTGTCGCCATACCTAGAGACAGCCACGTGATAACCGGTCCTGTTATAACAAAGGTGATGGTGGAGACTAGACCAATAACGACTATGGGAATAAATAAAGACTGAATAACGGTTGGTACCCATGTTTTTAACCATTGTTCCAATTTCTTAATCAGCCATGCCGCTAATATCATTGGAAAGATGGAATAGGTATAGGATACAAATGGGAACTCTACTGATCCCAGTGTCAATATATTCATCCCACTATCTGCGGCTTCCAATATGGATGGGTATATGATGACTCCCCCTACAACAGCGGTTAAAACGGGGTTGCCTCCTAGTCTTCTAGCGGCATTATAGCCTATCAGAATTGGGAGGAAGAAGAAGACGGCATCAGCCATCGCATCAATGATTAAATACCATGTCCCGGTCGCCTCAACCAAACCGGATGTCGTCAATAAAGCTAAAATACTTTTAATAATACCTGAAGCAGCTAATATACTAATAATTGGCATCATTGAGCCTGTAATGACCCCAATCAAGCCATTCCCTGCTCGTTTTATTTTATCAATGAATGATTCGTCTTCTTTTCTTTGCTCTGTATGTACATCTTCTTCAGACAAAGAAAGGAATGACTCAACTTCTTTATAAATGTCATCCACTTGCTGACCCACAATGACTTGATATTGTCCACTTCCCTTAGCCACTCCGAGTACACCTTTAAGGGTCTCAATTTCCTTGTCATTCGGAACAGATTCATCTTTTAGATAGAACCTGAGACGTGTGACACAATGAATGACATTGGATATGTTATCTTCTCCTCCTACTCTTTCTATAATTTGTTCCGCTAATAAGCGGTATTCTCCTTTTTTATCTGCCATAATTATCCCACCTTACAGTAATATATAGAATCATATTCTCACTTTTTGAACCAATCTTCCATTTAAATGACTTGAACGTCTAAATATGACGATAAAAGACCCGAGACAGTCAGTTAAGTGTCTCGGGTTGATTAGGTTAATTTAATTTTCCGTCCAGGTAAGCTAGAGTATTGTTGAAGACAATATGGGCTCGGTTAACCATCGCTTCGTCGGTCAAATACGCAACATGCGGAGTGAGAACAGCGTTTTTCGCATGCAGTAGTGCGTAGTCGCTCGGAATAGGAGGTTCCATATCAAATACGTCAATTCCTGCACCAGCTAATTTTCCCTCGTTCAGCTGTTCTGCTAAGGCATCATTATCAACAATCGGCCCGCGGGCACAATTGATTAAAATGGCTGTTTCTTCCATCAGCGCCAGCTTATCTTTAGAAAGGGTGTGTTTTGTTTCCTCATTTAAAGGCAAATGAAGGGAGACGATGTCACTTTCTTTGAGGAGTTCATCCAAAGAGACATAAGTCATACCGAGTTCTTTAGCTTCTTCTTTTTCCGTTCGGCTGTGACCGATTAACTCTGCTCCGAAGGCTTTAAATAAGCGGGCCGTTTGCAGACCGATATTGCCTGTTCCAATAATGCCGACTGTTTTTCCTTTGATTTCCTGACCCTGAACCATTCCGGGGAAATCATCTTTTCGAATATCTTGATTGCCTTGAGAAATGGCTCGGTAGACATTTAATGTCAGGCCTATGACGAGTTCAGCTACGGATTGGTCAGAATAACCGGCGGCATTGATTACCTTGATGCCTTTATCTTGCGCTTGGCTGCCTACGTGGTCCAGTCCTGTAAAAGCAACGTTGATAAGCTTGGTCTGATCCAGTTTGTCAATCACTTCGTTTGGTAAAGGGTTGTTGGCTATCATTAAAACATCGGCGTCTTTGCTTCGTTCATATAGCTCTTCTGGGTCCGTCGTTTTGTCTTCATAGTAAACGAACTCATGCCCTTTATCTAATATTGGTTGGGCTAACTTTTCTATTGTTTCTTTTGGTACGCGTAAGGGTTCAATTAATTTGACTTTCATCACTGACACACTCTCTTTCCTAAAGTAATTCTTTTGCTAACAATTCATAGGTTTTTAACCGTTGTTCCTGGCTGTGAGAAATACTACAGATCATCGCTTCCTGGAAGCCGTACGTTTCCTGATCTTGTCTTAATCTATCCGCAATTTCTTTTGGAGTACCAACCAGATGGATTTCACGATTCTGTTTGATTCCTTCTAATTCAGCATCAGATAGTTTGTAATCCTTGGCTTGTTCCGGCGTCATGAGTTTATCCATGCGTCCTTGACTCAACTGTATGCGGGAAATATCTTGAGGTTTCGCTTGAAATTCCGCTTCTTCTTTTGTTTCAGCTGTTGTCACTAAATAAGCCACACTGATTTCGGGTTTTTCCATAAATTCTGACGGCACGAATCGTTCACGGTATAAATTGAATATTTCTTCACGCATGGCTCCCAGCATAAAGAATTGGGCAAAGGAATACCCCATACCTAAGTTCCCAGCTTGAATCGCACTGTTTCCACTTGAACCAAGCAGCCAAGCTTCAGGTAGCTCTATATTTTGAGGGGAAGCAATGGTCCGACTGTAGATAAGCTCTGTTGGAATCTCGTCTTTAATCAACTCCAGTGTGATGCTCAGCTTATCATATAGATTTTCAAAATCCGGCTGATTACCTTGGGATAGAGCATATATCGAATGCTGATCGCCGCCTGGTGCCCGTCCGACACCATAATCGATTCGACCTGGAGCCAGCGCACTTAACGTTTTGAATACTTCTGCCATCTTTAAAGGGGAATAATGCATCATCATCGTTCCGCCAGTTCCTAAACGAATCGATTGGGTCTTAGCGCAATATAGGCTGTAATGATTTCCGGGGCAGAACTGGCAAAGGCTTCACTTCCGTGGTGTTCTGCCATCCACATGCGGTAATACCCTAGTTCTTCGGATTTTTGAGCAAATTCTACTGCTTTTTCAATCGCTCCTTGACCTGTATTCCCGCTCGTAATCGGGGCTTGGTCTAATACACTTAATCTCATCCATTCATCCAACCTTCCATCTAATCTTACTTTTACTATACCATTTTATAGAATCAATTACTTACTTTTAATAACTAAAGCAGCTGACTTATCTCTTTTACAGCCGTCTGCCCCGACCGTATGGCCCCTTCCATAAAGTTCTTAAACTTAGGAGCCACTTCCGTATTGGCCATAATGCATTTATCAAAGACTTTACTTAGTTTTTCTCCAGCATATGGGTCTTTACCATACACTAGTTGTGCACCATAACCGCCTCCGTAATAGGGGTGTTCAACCCAGATATCTTCATTCCAATCTATATAGTCTTGGGCATCCGTTCCAAAGACTTCTACTAGTCGACTCATAACATATATGTCCCGCTGTTCCCGAGTTAGTCGAGCCAGTTCTTTCGCTTTATCTCCAGCGATAAACAAAGTAAGGCGCGGTTGACTTGTCTCTGTTGTGGTATCGGATAGATTAAAACCAATCGATTGTGTGTAAATGACCCCCTTTACCCTTTTCTCATCATTAAAGAATGCATGCCAGAAGGGATGATTATAAACTAAGCTCTGTTTAATGACTGCTCCATCCGTGTAGCTATCAAGAAGCGGTTGATAATGATTAGCCAACTCTTCACTTAACTCTATCCGACTGGCGGCTGTTGGCGGAACGGCGAGTATGAGAGCTCTTGCTTCATAGACCTGGCCTGATTCTGTTTGTACGACATACTTATCTTCAGTTTTTTTAATTGACTGGACAGGATTTTTATAGTGAATAACAGACTTAGATAGATTCTCTAAATACTGGACAACGTTTTTTAAAGGACCAGAAGATTGATGGGTCATATCGTCACCATCAGAATCGTAACTATCCAGCAAGGAACTCACACCGATACTACTCAAGTCTTCTATATTTACATTGACAAACTCTGTCAAAGTACTACGGAGTACATCATTAGTCCATTCGTCATTTATGTTTTCATAACCTTTCGATAGGGGTTGGTCTTTTTTTAATTCTATGTCTTCAAATGTTTGTGTCGCTTCATCTATAATCGAGTCAATCGGCACATTTTTTTCGTCATCAATATGAACCGAGTGGGCTGAATCTATTGTTTTAACGAGAGTCATCCCCGTTTTTTTTATTAATTCGACTATTTCAGTCATGTCTGGATTAATAAATTGAGCCCCCATCTCAAAGGAATACTCTCCCTTCTGAGACTGTCGACTCCACACTTTCCCACCCGGCCGATCGGTTGCTTCAACAATAGTATAATTCATTCCTAACTTGTTTAGTTCTTTTCCAGCTGATAATCCTGCCAACCCAGCTCCAACAATTAATACATTCGTTTTAGTTGTTTCTTGTTTCATATCATCACCTCATCTGATTATGTACACTAAAAAAAGGAGGGTAGGTAGTCATGAGGGTGCTGAAAAAGAAACCCTTTTTAAGGGCTATAAATGGGTAAAATAAATAATCAGTGATTATCTGGTAAAT
>NZ_BAAACW010000146.1:1483-1897 GCF_039521845.1 Alkalibacterium iburiense | reverse complement strand
GTATATTTATTCTTGAGTCACTCATTTTTGAACCCTCCTTTATAAGGACATCTTATCCCAACGTAATACCGTTGTAAACACACAGGAATAAGCATAATGGTCTGCAGTTATTTTTTTGAGTATATTCGACAAACTGCTAAAACACAAAATATTATAGATTTGTATTTATTAATGTCTTCAAAGTAGGCACAACTTCTTCCTCAAACCAAGGGTTCCGTTTTAACCAGCCAATGTTTAAGGGCGACGGATGAACCAATGGGAAGTAATCAGGCAGATACCTTTGATAGTGTTTGACTGTCTCAGTTAAATTTCTTTCTCGGCTTTTGCCTAAGTAGTATTTCTGGGCGTAAGCTCCAATTAATATAATCGTCTCAATATTCGGCATCTCTTCTATCAATAAGGGATGCCATTTTT
>NZ_BAAACW010000146.1:0-1422 GCF_039521845.1 Alkalibacterium iburiense | reverse complement strand
TCGGTAAATGTGCTATTTTATCTGCTGAATAAAACGTTTCTCTAGACACACCCATCCATTCTCTCAATCGATCTCCGCTTAAATCATTCCAGAATAGTTGTGTTTCTTCTGCTTTTCGCCCCGGTGCTTGTCCAACGATGGCAATACGTGCTTCTTTTGAAGCTTTAAATAAAGGTGGCACGTCTCTTTTTGTAAACTCTTCATTCATCGGATCAATCATTATTTTATGTTTGATTTCATCAAAGGTAGCCATTTGATTAATTGCTCCATTCTAATTTTTTCGTGTATCATTGATCTTAACACTAGTGTATTCTAGTCTTAAGGTTAAGTGCTGAGGCTCCATTGTGGCTAACAAAGGAGCTTAGACAAGTTGGGAGTATTTCAAGCAATATCCTTAATGATAGCGTTTGCGACACTTATGGTTCTTGTATCTAAAAAGGACTAGGCAATACAAAAAAACCACCATTTATAGCTTAGCCGGCTTGATGGTGGGTTTTGTAAGTTTTAGAATCTGCCACAGTGGGGCTAAAGCATATAACCTTTATTAAGGAAAGAACTCTTGTTATCGCAAGGGTTCTTTTTTGTAGCCCGTCTGTTCATTTTTAGTATACACTTGTCCTTAAATGGATTCAACTATTTAGTCCAATGACCGGATTAACTCTTCTACTTCTTTTTTACCATAGTCATCTGGTATTGATTGAAACTCATTTATACTTTTTTCAAAATACAACCTAGCTTCTTCTTTTTTACTTTGTGATTGATGGTACTCGCCTAACCCTCTATAAGAACAAGCTAGCATTGTCTTGTCTCCAGATTTTACTGCTGGAGATAAACTTAACTCTAAAAAGTACTTTGCCTTATCATATTCTTTCAACAATAAATGAGTATAACCTAATTCATAGTAGTTTGCTGAATGAAATAACAAACGGTTTGAAAAATATTCATTAATATAGTTATATTCTAACAAAAATACTTCTAATGCTTTTTCATACTGTCCAGATAATCGATAAACCATTCCTTTTTGATGAGTAGCTTGAGAAATGATTTCTTTGTTATTGGTGTCCTTACCAATCTGTAATAACTTATTATAATTTCCAATTGCTTCATCCACTTGATTTAGCTCCGTTAAGAGATATCCGTAGTTATAACGCAAAGCGATTTCTTCTTTTTGAGTTAACATTTTAGACAATAACTCATCATAAAGAGATTTTGATTCATTGAGTTTTCCTTCTTCGAACAGTCTAAAAGCCAGTGATAAGTTACTCTCAAAAGACATTTTAACAAGCCCCTTTTTAAATTAAATAATTCCTTTCTATCCTCCCTCTCTTCTCTTAAGATGCCCATTCTAATGGATGTGTTTTGCAAGATAAATGTTTAGAAAATTGCAATGAAAAGTTAAGAACTTTGCCAACCACTTTTAGT
>NZ_BAAACW010000145.1:6876-11754 GCF_039521845.1 Alkalibacterium iburiense | reverse complement strand
GAGAAAACCACATGTGAGGAATGTAACAAGTAGTAAGTACTAGTTCTTTTTAATTTAATGCAACACTAGTGATACTTTTTATTCTTTATAAGAATAGAAGAGATGGTAAAATCAACCCCGACAAGCGACTTATCTTTATCGATATAGTCGTCAAGATATTGTTGGAGCTAACGACTATCATGTCGAACAAGCATCCGCTTTAAGTTGGGTACAAAGCTCTGAATTTTCAGGGCTTTTTCTTTGACTATTATGTAAATTTTAAGGTCTCCATTTCGATTTTACTTGAGATGATGTTATAATAAAAAGAAAGAGCCGTTAAACACGAACTTGGGGTGAAAGAAATGGTTCGACTATTTATTAATCAAGAATACATGTCGCTCCAGAACCGAATGATTGTAAAAGACTCTTCTGGTCAAGAAGTCTTTTTAATTGTAGGAAAGTGGGGCCGACTAGGCGATAAGATGACCGTTTATTCAATGGATGGCGATCGTTTGGTAGAAGCCAAGCAAACTGTTTTATCTCTCTTTCCTAAATTTACCTTGTATAAAGATGGTGAAAACATTGGAGCGATAAAAAAGAGACCGGGCTTACATGGCATTAAGAAGCCAACCATCTATGTCAGTCGTTTAAATTGGGTCGTGCATCCGGACTTTGAAAATCATGTATTTACAGTTAGACATTTCGCAAGGAAAATCATGACGATTGAAAAAACTGTCTCTTCTCTCGGGGACTTTTATATTTTGTCTATTAACAATGAAGAACATGCTTCCATTGCATGTGTCTTAGCCGTTTTACTAGATCACTATATTCAAGATAAAGAATCTCTTATGGAAAGTCATAAGCAGGAAAAATACAGTTTAGGGTTTATGTACCCGATTTGGCTGCGTTTCAAGCGGAATCAGTCCTAACTCTATCAATATAGATCGACAAAAAAGCGTCCAGTATGGGCGCTTTTACTTTTCTATTCAATTAAATGTGCCTGAATCTCTTGAAACGGGTGAGTACAAATAATATGATTTCAATCACTAACCAGGTGGCTCCGAGGGACAGGACGCCATTCATAAAATGAATATCTTGAGAATTATAGAGGAAGTTATGATAGCCTGTTAAAACTGACCCAACTGAGAAAAATGTGGGTGGCAGCAAGCCAATGTCACTAAAGTGGCCAATTCCTCGTGAGAAATACAAGGGTTCAGTGAATAGTACTGATACACCTACTAATAAATTTAAAAATTCCTGTTTAAAGAGAAGGCTTAATCCTATGATGCCTCTTATAAGTACAAGTGAACTGATCAAAATTAAAATAAAAGCTTGCAGTAGCCAGTTCCCTATAGGCACGGTTTCAAATAAGCCCCCGTACAAACTGAAACTGAATGTCGGAACAGGTATGGAAAAAGATCCTATACCGTAGCGCGGACCGATGGTGATAAGCAGTGCCAAGATGCCAGCTGCTAATGTGAGTAAAAAACCAAGAAGCACGACAATCGTCTTTACCATCAATACCTTTCCAAAATGAAGAGGAGCACTGTTAAATAGGGTTCGGTGTCCTTTATTCTTAGTCACTATGTCAACTGAATATAAATTGTGGTATAAAGAAACTATTAAAATGTAAAGCCATGAATAACAAAGATGTAAATAAAATGGCTTTTTTAATTCCAAAGCGTTCTGACCATTTATTCAGCAGAATCCCCCTAAAGAAAAATTCCTCTACAAAAGGACCAATTAAAACTCCTAATATAAACCGATAAAGAAAAGGAGGAGGTATTGGACTAGAAGATTCCAACTCTACAGAAATAACTTCAAAGAATTTCATTCCTCCAGGAAGTAATAGTATTTAGCGAAGGAAAAAGAATAGACTAGTAATTGATACTATTGTTCCAATTAACAATAAAAACAAAAAATATAACATTATCTTTAACTCTATTTTTTTCTCTCCTATTAGATGAAATACTCTGATATTATTTTTATGTAGGTGATATATAGAAGCTAATAACACAGAAAAATAAAATAAAGAATCTATTAAAAAGTCAAAGAACTGGGTATAAGAATCTGGTATAACAGATATGACAGTCATAGTACATAATACTATGAGTATCAGAAATAATATAATCGTTAATATGATTTTTCCTATAGATACTTTCTGTAAAGATGATTGCATTTGATTCCTTCTTTCATATTTTATTAAGTCCTGATGTTATTTGTATATGTAACCGTTATTATTTTTTAAACTATATTATACAGATTGTAATGAAGCAAATGGGTATAGGAGAAATCTATCCTATTAGTTGGGATTTTTTTAGTTTATTAGAACAGTGTAACCAAAAAAGGATGACTAATGAAGATAATGCCAATATAGTGGCTGCCTTCTTAGAATTTATGATACCAACATGTCAATACATTATTTACAACAGAAAATGAATGTGGGGTGAGGAAAATGGCCATAAAAAGGAAAATAAAAAACTAGGTAACTCTTTAACGATTAGCATACCTTCAGAATTTAACGTAGAAGAGGGTAAAGAATACTATATGACGAAAGATCAAAATGGGATCATTACTTTGATGCCTAAAATAGAGGATTATTTCTCTAATGCGAAAGCAGGATTCTATGAATCTATGGAATGGGATGATATATACAAACCTGAAGGTAGTGAGCGGGATATATGATCGGCATTCCAATCGAGATGGTAGTATGCGGAATAATTTGGATCACTCAAGAGTGTATGAAATAACAGTCATCTCCTGTCATATGAAGCACGTTTGATCGTACCCTTTAAACTTAAAAAAAGTCAGTCAAAACAGATTTCAAATCCATTATGACTGACTTTTTTTGTTGTTTATTTATTGACTACTTTTTGCATATGATCGTAACGGTGATCCGCTAGAACAACTTCTCCCGTTTTTTTAAACCCTTGCTTTTTGTAAAGTTTACGTGCTTTCGGGTTGTCATGGTCCACATTTAAACCGACAACTGGCAGGCCCGCTTCAGACGCTTGTTTATAAGTGGCTTGCATCAGTTCTTTGCCCACGCCTCTTCCCCTAAAGGATGGTTTGGTGACTAATGAGTCCAAGTACCATTCCCCTTCAAAAGTCTCTTCATCCATAGACGTTTCAAATAGCGGTAAATTGTAGTCTGTTAGTATGTCTTCAAGCGGTTCATATACTTCGTCACTGAGTCCGCCATCATAAGCAAAACAAAAACCGGCTATTTCACCATCTATCTCTTTTACTAGAGCATTGGCATACCCATGGCGAATTGTTTCTCGTTTTGCGGCATCCACTAATGCCGGCTTTAATTGACTCCACGATACTTTTTCTAAAATGGGTAGTTCCATATCGGTTAAAATGATCTTGAATAACTCTACTATTTCTTCTGCATCTTCTTTTCTGGCTTCTCTTATCATTTAATCAATTAACTCCTTAGTTTGGTGTTGCTTCTAACGTTTCTTTTATTCGTTCGGCGACAGCTTTAGGTATCCCTAAGCCGGTCAACTCTTCCAGCTCTGCTTCTTTGAGTCGTTTCATTGATTTGAAATGACGCAACACTTTAGTACGTGTCTTGGGTCCGACTCCCTGAATATTATCCAATTGACTCGTAAAACTGTTTTTACTGCGCACACTGCGGTGGAATGTAATCGCAAAGCGGTGCACTTCTTCTTGAATACGCTGAACCAGATGGAAAGCTTGACTCCTTGGATCTAAAACAATAGGGTCTAAGTTTTCTCCAAAAATAAGTCCGGCTGTTCGGTGTTTGTTATCTTTTACCATTCCAGCAACCGGAATAGTTAACCCAAACTCATTCTCCAATACATCCACTGCGGCATTCACTTGAATTTTACCCCCATCCATTAAAATCAGATCAGGCAGTTCTTTCCCTTCTTTTAAGAGACGGGAATACCTTCTGCGGATGACTTCCTGGGTGGTCGCATATTCATTACTTCCCACGACCGTTTTTATTTTATACTTACGGTAATTGGTCTTATCCGGATTGCCGTCTTTAAAGGAAACCATAGCAGACACCGGACTGGTTCCTTGAATGTTGGAGTGGTCAAAAGCTTCAATCCGCTCAATGTAAGGCAAGCCCATTCTCTGGGACAGTTCTTCCATGGCGCCAGTAGTCTTGCGTTCTTTCATTTCAATTAAACGGAATTTTTCTTTAAGCGCCAGCTCACTATTTTTCCCTGTCAAATCCAGCAATTCTTTTTTCCGTCCCTGTTTAGGAATAAAGACTTTGGTTTCCAACGTTTCTTCTAATAAGGCGCGGTCCACACTCTCGGGCACGTAGACTTCTTTAGGAATCTGGTTATTTTTATCCTGATAATATTGGATAATAAAGCTCAGGAGTTCTTCTTCAGGCGTATCAATGACTGGAAACATGGTTGCGTCTCGTTTGATTAATGTGGCTTGTCGCACAAAAAAGACTTGAATCGAAATCCAGCCTTTATCCATATAATAATTAAAGAAGTCTCTCGGCGTGAAATTATTGGAGATAATGGACTGCTTTTCAACGGTGCGCTCAATATAGGCAATTTGATCTCTAAATTCGGCTGCCCTTTCGTAGTTCATCTCTCGAGCCGCTTCTTCCATTTTATCCCGCAAGTCTTTCTTAATATCTTGAACATTTCCGTTTAAAAAGGACCGGATGCGTTTGATTTGTTTTTCATATTCTTCTACCGGCACTTCATGGTCACACGGACCAATGCATTGGCCAATATGGTAGTAGAGACAGGCTCTTTTTTGATGCCCATTGCATTTTCTCAAAGGATATATTTTTTGAATGAGCTGCTTGGTTTCTGAAGCTGCCCAAACATCTGGATACGGTCCGAAGTAATGTGCCCCGTCTTGTTCGACTTCAGAACTGATGACTAACTGCGGATCACG
>NZ_BAAACW010000145.1:0-6818 GCF_039521845.1 Alkalibacterium iburiense | reverse complement strand
GGCTGATGCTTTTGAATTAAAGTGACTTCCAAAAGAAGAGCCTCTTTGTCCGACCCGGTCACAATTGTTTCAAAGTCCACAATGTCTTCAACGAGTCGTTTCGTCTTCCCCGTGTGTTCCCCTCTAAAATAAGAACGCACGCGATTCTTTAAATTCTTTGCTTTCCCAATATAAATAATGTCCTCATCAGTATTTTTCATCACATAACAGCCTGGTAAATCAGGTAAGAGCTGCAATTTGTTTTCGATTAATTCATTAGACAAAAAAGCACCTCCTTTTGTCTTATTTTCCTTCTTCAAAAACGTAGAGAGAGTGGAAGGCATTAAAATCAGATGTACCAACGGTCACTTCTTTGTACACAAAAGGGTCTCCTATTTTATGTGTGCCGTCCTTCACTGCTTTATCAATCGCTTCAGCAATCTCTGCAAACAATTCGTCTATCTCATCTTCCGTTAACTGGCCAAATTTTTCCTGCCAGGCACTTAAAAAGGCCTCTTCGTCTTTCCCGCGATAAAAATCAATAAATAAGTCAGCCATTTCTCTCTACACCCTTTCTCTGATTAAATCCTCACTCTTTATTTTAACAAAAAAGGGAACACTTGTCAGCTTTTCATCCCTTAATTCATCTTTTTAAGCTCTTAAAAAGCTTCTATCTGCCCCAAAGGGTTCACACATTCTTGCCGCGGTCACATAGAACGGTTCTATGTGACTTTCCAATGACTATTTTTTAGACTGGGGGCACGTTGAGACTCTCTATGTGACTCTAGGTCATGCTTATAGATTAGTACGGGCACATAGAGGTCATTTTTTCCTATATCCGTAAAACGTTTTCTCATTCTATGCTATACTACGATTATAATAATCAAAGGAGTCGATTAGATGCAATACAATCCATTAGGCGATACCGGTTTATCCGTTAGTGAATTAGGCTTTGGCACATGGGCTATTGGCGGAGACTGGGGTAAAAACAATGACGAGGAATCTTTAAAAGGACTACAAAAAGCAATGGACGCCGGTGTCAACTTTTTTGATACCGCTGACGTTTACGGTTCCGGTCATAGTGAAGAACTTTTGGCTAAAGCAACAAAAGGCAAGGAAGATTCGATTCACATCGCAACGAAGTTTATTCGTTTAGGTGATATCAATGACCCGGCAAATTATTCTGAAGACCAAATCAGAACTTATGTGGAGAACAGTTTGCGCCGTTTACAAAGAGAGACGATTGATTTATATCAAATTCATTGTGCTCCTTTAGATATGCTGAAAAACACGGACATCTTCCCTATCTTGGAAAAGTTGAAAAAAGAAGGAAAGATTCGCAGTTATGGAGTCAGTGTTGAATCGGATGAAGAAGGACTATTCGTATTAGAAAACACAAATGCCAGCGCATTGCAGGTTATCTTCAACGTCTTGCGTCAAAAACCTTTAAAGGAACTTTTTCCAAAAGCTCAAGAAAAAGGTGTGGGAATTCTGGCACGTGTGCCTTTAGCTAGCGGCTTACTCACAGGAAAGTTTTCTAAAGATCATCAATTTGAGTCGGATGACCATAGAAACTTTAATAAAGACGGCGGTGCTTTTAACGTCGGAGAGACCTTCGGGGGGATTCCATTTGAAAAAGGAGTGGAATTAAGTCGGGAAGTGTCTTGGATTGGTGATGAGCGAGACAGTATCACCCGAGCGGCTTTAAAATGGGTCATGCAGCAAGAAGCCGTGACTTCTGTTATTCCCGGTTTTAAAAATGTCAAACAAGTGGAAGACAATTTAAAATCTCTCGAAGTGAAAAATTTTTCTGCGGAAGAATTGAAGAAATTAGAAACTTTTTATTGGGAGAATGTACACGCCCATATTCGTGGTCCGTATTAACTATTAGAAACCTATATGTATCTAGCACTTAAGGAAATATATTTCCTTAAGTGCTTAAATTTTCTTTAGAATTGTTTCTATATGTGATAGACTAATTCATAGATTAAAAAACTTGAAATCAATATATATTGTGCTATACTATTTTCACAACACAATATATGGTGTTAACGAACTTTAAGAGAGGAAGTCATACAAAATGGAATTTTTACCTACCTCCTATGTAGAAGACTACATAGAGACGCATCCGAACCCCCTAAACGAACTAGGTCAGTTCGTTTATAGTCGAACCTATTCTCGTTGGCTAGAAGAAAGAGGACGACGTGAGTTTTGGCATGAGACAGTCAAACGAGCAATCGAATACAACATGTCACTCGAGTACAAACATTTGAAAAAAATTGGATATGAAATCAATTTGGATCGTATGCAAGATGAAGCAAAAGAATTGTTCGAATCCATTTACCATACCAAGCAGTTTCCATCGGGTAAGTAATTGCCCCTTTTATTCGCAAGAGTAATCGAAAACTTCTTTAATTGCTGGGACCCTAAATCTTACGATATGGGAATCAGCAGCGAAGCTTCTTATAAAGAAGAACGTTCAACGACTATCGAAAGCATAGCTGCGAACAACAGTGAATAAGCCAGTAGAGTAGAGCCAAGCGGTAGGCATATGATGTGGAATGGCATCATCTATAAGTCCTTTAAATCGAAATGGGAAGCCCTCATTAATAAAATATGAGGTGATGATATAGTCTGAACCTGTCGGAAACGGCAGGCGGGTATTCAATTACCGGACAAAGGTAGCGACTTTGTTGAACACATTGAGAACTTTATGGCTTGGGAATGCTAATGAAAAAGTTAATAAAGATTTTGCTTTAGGAAACTTTAACTGTTCTTTCTTATCTATCGAAAACTGGAAAGATTTAGGTGAATTATTCTATCTGTTATTAGTTGGTACAGGTGTTGGCTTTAAATCCACTAAAAAAATGGCTGCCAACATGGTTCCTATTCGAACTAACACGACTCTCCTTCATTCAGAATATCGTCCCGTTCCAACCGATCAACGTTTAGAGCATACTCAGACGGTTAAAATGGAAAATGGATACGCTAAGATATACGTTGGAGATTCTAAAGAAGGCTGGGTTGAATCTCTAGATCAGTATTTAGAACTTCTAACTGATCCTGAAAACGAAGATATTCATACAATTAAAATTAGTTATAACAGTGTCAGACCTGAAGGCGAACGTCTCAAAACATTTGGCGGTACTGCTTCAGGACCAGCACCTTTAAGAGAAATGTTTGAAGGTATTGACAAAGTTCTTAAAAACCAAGTTGATCCTTATTTAGACCCAATCATGACAGACGATAAAGGATACGGGCAGGTTCGTCCGATTCACATCCTTGATATCGGAAACTTAATTGGTGCAAACGTAGTTGTTGGTGGTAAACAAACGGCGAATGCCTCCAACTAAAAAACACTCCTTTTTATCGGTGGAACTCCTACTAGGACAATGCCGAGGGAAGCCGGGTTAGCCCGGAACCTGTAACGACTATCGAAAGCATAACTCCTGTCGAGAGGACACGAGCGAAGAAGCGAGTAGAGTACACTTTAAAAAGTGGAAACAGGGAGCATCAAAGAGTAACGCCTTTGATGAAGATATAGTCTAATCCTTATAGTAATATAAGGTATCGGAACCTAATATAAATGGTTCGCCGTACGGCAGAAATTTTCCTTTTCGATGCTGATGATCACGAGTCAATGTTTGCTAAATACGGTATGAACGGTATTTGGACTGAAGAACAGTTAGCTCAGCACAAGAGAATCGGAGAACTACTTGAAAAAGAAAATATTAAGCCGCAATGGTTTGATACGATTGAAAACATTGGTGACAGACGTGATGGTTTAGACCACCGTCGTATGAGTAATAACTCAATTGCCTTTGAGAAAAAACCTAAGAGAGAATTTTTAAACCTAGTATTTGAAATGATGCAACTTGAAGGTGAACCTGGTTTCTTCAATATGGAAGAAGCAAGACGTCGCCGCCCTAACGCTGAAGGCGTAAATCCATGTGGTAAATAATCTTGCCTCATGTAAAAAACCGACCAATATCGGTGGAGGCTAAAGCGAAAGCCAAGCTAATACCGAGATAACTGAGTACATCACTCAGCATCGTAACGCATAGGAGTTGAGCGTTAAGAGAGCAAAAACACTCCCAAGAGTGGTCGGAACTTTAGATAAATATATTTCCTAAAGTTAAAATGTATGCTGGACTGGGTAGGAATTGACCTACCGTAACACAAATGTGTATGAGGGAAACCTCCAGAAGTAAGGGATAAAAAGCCCCTACGATAACATAAATCGGAAATTATTTTAGATTCAAAAGGCGTGTGTAATTTAACGACTATCAACGTTAAAGCTTTTGTTGAAGAAAACGAAGACGGATCACACTATCTAGATCTAGAAGGACTAAAACGTGCACAAGCTTTATCTGCTCGTATTGGTCTACGTATGACATTATCTCCACTTGAAATTGATTCTTGGAATGAAATCCAACAGCGTGACCGTTTAATCGGTACGTCTGTAACAGGATGGAAAGATGCTTTAGCTTTAGTTGGAGCAACTGAAGAAGACGAAGAAAAATGGATGAACGAATTAAGAGCGGCTTCTAGAAATGAAGCGGATGCTTATGCTAAAACATTACGTGTTAACGCACCATTACTAGCAACAACGGTAAAACCAGAAGGAACATTATCTCAAGTAGCTGGTGGCGTATCCCCAGGTGTTCACATGAGCCACAGTCCTTTCTACGTTCGTCGCGTTCGTATTAATGCAACAGATCCTCTTGTGAAAGTAGCGAGAGAATTAGACTGGAAGATTCATGCTGAAGTGGGAACAAACGGTTTATACTCCGAAGAAGATTTAGCTGATGAGTCAGTGATTGAAATGGCTCGTACAGTTGTTATCGACTTCCCTGTCGCAAGTGGAGCTAAACGTACAAAAGAAGACACAAATGTTGATGAGCAATTTGACACTTACTTCCGTTTCCAGAAAAACTACGTTGAACACAATGCTTCAAACACCATTGACGTAAAACCTGGTGAATGGGGACAAGCTGAACAACGTGTATGGGACGGTTGGGATAACTTTGTTGGGGTATCTTTCTTAAGCCATGATGGTGGAACGTATACATTGGCACCTTATGAAGCTATTACTGAAGAGCAATACGCAGAGCGCAAAAAAGACATGAAACCATTTGATGCAGCTTTATTACAACAATTTGAAGCAAATGAAACAACAGCTGATTTAGATAATATGGATGGTTGTGCAGCAGGCGTTTGTCCAATTCGTTAATTACTTTTATAATAATGTAGAAAGGTGGAATGAGATGTGAGATCAGAACCAGTAGAAAAAAGAACCTCAACGGATAAAAGTAGAACCTATGCCCTTACACGTATAGCCTTGTTGACGACACTTGTTTCTGTGGGGAGACTCTCCTTCTCATTTCTACCCAATGTTCAACCCATGACTGTGCTGTTGGTCTGCATTACTTTATATTATGGCTGGAAAGACGGTTTAACTGTTTCTTTACTGTCTGTCTTAATTACAAATATATATTTAGGTATGGGTCCCTGGACCTTTGCTCAATTAGCCAGTTATACTCTTTTAATTTTATTGACGAGCTTGCTCGAGGATTCTTATGAAAAGATTCCCATGCCTGTTATGCAAATCTATGTAGGCTTTCTCGGTTTGCTTTATGGACTCGTTATTTCTTTAGTGCAAGCCCCGTTTTTTGGATGGAATATATTTGTTCCTTACTATTTATCAGGACTACCCTATGATCTGTTGCATGCGATAGGAAACGTTGTATTTTTCGCGTTGCTATACTCTATTACCATGCGTGTCTTTAAGCAAACAGACAAAAGAAGTTCTGATTCAAAATCAGTTGGAGATTGTTAGAGGAGAAGAAGAATGAACAAAAAGCAAAAATATTTAGTGGGTATAGTAGCGGCTGTCGTATTAGTCGTTATCGGATTGGTTTTAGTTGGTGTCTTTTCAAATGGTTCGGGTGAATCTTCCGATGCAGATAAAGAAGTCACTATTGTGATTACAACTGCTGAAGAAGAACTAGCCAACGAAACAGTTGGAGCCTCTTCTGAAGAAACATTAATGGAAATCATGGACAATCACTTTGACATGGCTGTGAGCGATGAAGGTTTCGTGGAATCCATTGAAGGCGTAGAGCAAAATACAGATGAAGGACTCTTTTGGGTCTTTGAAGTGAATGACGAAATGGTCACAGTAGGTGCGGAAGAATTTGTGCCGGAAGATCAAGACACTATAACGTGGGAATTAATGGCCTTTTAACTAAAATCAAAAGCTGATTCGTGTTTATTAAAACACTGAATCAGCTTTTTTTCATTGTATGGAAGCATAAACTAGAAAAGTTATGATATTGAACTTGTCTTTTCAAACGGACATTTTGAAAATGAAGAGCCATATAAGCTATTTCATTTTCAGGAAAAAGAATGACCACCACTTCTTCCACCTCTTTTGACTACTGCCACGCATTTGTACCACTGATGCCAACATTAGTATAAACAATATAATAAAAATCATATTGCGCTTAAAGAAGATAATCGTAAATATCAATTATCCCATCAATTTTAAATAATCAATAATCTCCACAATAAGTAAGCCAAAAATAATCGTGCTAAATACAATACTAATTGACCTCGCTTCTTTTTAGGTGTTCGAAAAGTATCGATAATATATTTATTCATTTAAAAGAGCTCTGCTACATCTAAAATTAAGCAAAAGATTCCCTTCTTTTATTTAATTTCACTAGTGTTGCATTAAAAATTTAACTATTCCATGGCATAAAAAAATCCTTTATACTAGTACTTGGATGACTTATCCAAGACCAATACAAAGGATCTACACATGGATAAGTATAATA